>NZ_JBPSEG010000010.1:0-121459 GCF_051488665.1 Melioribacter sp. Ez-97
ATCTTTTTGTCTTTTAACGACTTATAGCTATTTTATCAACCGATAACTGGGACGCCTATAAATATTACTCAAATGAACAGATAGTAACCGTAAAAAAATAAGGCGTTCCGCCGGAGAACGGAACGCCTTCTGGAAGAGAGGAGAGAGAAGTTTATTTCAATAATGTCATTTTTTTCGACACGACAAAATTTTCGGTTTCCAACCTGTATACGTAAAGACCGGAAGGCAGATTATTAGCGTTCCATGTAACATTGTATATTCCGGCTTCTTTATAACCGCTTACTAATTTTTCAATTTCCTGTCCGAGCGCGTTATAGACCGTTAATTTTACGTTGCCCGGTTTCGGCAGCACAAAAGAAATTGTAGTTGCAGGATTGAAGGGATTGGGGTAATTTTGACTCAACTCGTAAGCCGCGGGAATTACGTTTGAATATTCTTCATCAACGCTTGTGAGCGTATAATCGGTATTTTGCGGATCGTAGTTAGTCCAACCTTCATCCCATCTGGCGCCCGAAGGATCGAAGGCTCCGATAAATTCGACCGGCTCGAAAAATCCCGCGTTCAAACGGGGATTGTCGAAATTAGCGCCGCTTGCCGCGGGCGAGTCGCTCATGGGAGTCGCATTCGGCGCGCTCTGATTAAACGGGTCGGTTAACTTGACTTCCGCGCTTGTCGGGTATTCGCGATTCGAATACGATTCGGTCTTGAACCACGAGACAACGTCAAAGCTCTCAACGTTGGTCGTAAGGTTCTTTCCGCTCTGAGCGCCGGCTATAATCGTATTGCGTATCTGTAAACTATCTGATTGAGCGCCGGCTACGCTGTTCTCTCCGTCCAGATACAAACCCACAGGATAACCCATAATTATCGAATTATATACCGACGTCAATGTAGATCTTCGTAAATGCATACCGCGTTTGAAATTCGGATTGAACTCCGTATAATCGGGACTTACAAGCGGTCCGATCAAAGTTACATTCGAAAAGACCGGTCGAGTACGCGGTTCGTTCAGCGTGCCGGTTCCGTCGTTGTCGGATTCGAAACCGTTGCTGCCGCTGATGTCGGCTATATTGAAATCTCTGTATCCGACTAAAAATTGCAAATTGCCTCTGTACCCGAAGTCCGTATCGAATTCATCGTCGACTCCTTTATAAGCTATCAAATACTTTGCGTTTACGGTTCCTCCGAAGAATTCATATGAGTCGTCGCCTGAATAACTTACCTGAATATGGTCTAAAGTTGTACCTCTGCCCACTCCCGCCAACGTCAAACCGTTTATTTCGTTGTCGGGTAAATAAGCTATGCCCGGAAATTCAATGCGCACATAGCTCATACGTCCGCTGTTGTCGTTATCGTCCGGGTTTTCTCCGCCGCCGTAAATTGTGCCCGTGCCGCCTTCAATTACTGCAGTTCCCCCGGGGACGTTTATGCTTGCTCTACCTGCTATTATAATACCGCCCCAGTCGCCTGCCGCTCTCTGCCCAGCAGGCTGCTGACTTGTAAATACAATCGGATTGTCCGGAGCGCCCACGGCATTTATCTTTGCACCGCGATTAATGATGAGAGTTCCTTTTGACGATTTCTCTCCGTAGATAATTGTCCCTGCGGGTATTGTCAATGTCGCGCCCTCGTTAACATTGACAAATCCTTTTAATAAATATTTTTTATTGGCATCCAACGTTAAATCCGAATTGATATCTCCCTCGAGAGCTTCGTCGTATTGCGCAAGCTGAGCGTAGAGATTGATTCCGGATAATATGAAGATTATTAGTAAAATACGCTTGTACATAGAGTTCCTCCTTAATTATAGTTTGTAAGAAATACTTATTGAAACGGCAGATTCCCTGCTGTTCAGGCGGGCTCTTTTATCTCCCTGTCTGAATATCTGATCCTTGCCGAGAATATCTTTGGCGGAAAATTTCAACGACAAGTTTTCAGTTAATGATTTATTGATTACAAAATCGATAACGTCCCTCGGCTCTTCCACAATATCTTCCTGGTATGCCGTTGCTACTTCGATTATTCTTTCTCCGATTCTGTTATAGAGCAGACTTGCCGTCAGACCGTAATCGTCGCTGTTATAAGACAATCCGAAATTTATAGTATAAGGCGACTGCCCCTGCAGCGGTCTGCCGTTGCGGGCAATTGTAGTTTCCGTGCCGTTAACAGTAACCGAAGACTTAACGAGAGTGTAATTTCCATTGACAAAAAAATTCGAAAGCCCACCCGAAATTCTTCCCAAACCCAATCTGCCTTCGAGTTCGAGACCGTAAACCTCGGCTTTATCTGAATTTCTGAATGTTCTCTCCGATCCCAATGCGCTTCCGGTTACAACAACCTGCTCTATTGCATCTTTCATATCTTTGTAGAATAGACTTGCCGATATCATTTCTCCGATTCCGAAATACGATTCGTATCTGAGGTCGTAGTTTTTAATTATCGCCCGCTTCAATTCGCTATTGCCACGAATTGATGTTTGCGTATAAAAGTCGAAATATGCAAACGGAGCCAATTCTCTCAGTTCCGGACGATTAACGGTTTGATTTGCCGACAATCTCAGATTTGCATTTTCGTTCAGTTTATAAATAAGATTCAAAGACGGCAGAAGATCGTTATTGGCAAGTTCAATAAAAATATCTTCCCTGTCGGAAAGGTCGCGCGAATTGACAGTTTGTCTCGAATTTTCAAGCCGGGCGCCTCCTACCAATTTAAGTTCTCTTCCAAGAAAGACGAACCCGTATTCGAACATAAAGTAGAAAGCCGATATTTTCTGACCGGCGTTGTAATTGTTCGTTCCGTTGAGATACTCCTGAATGGAAAAACCGTTCCGGCGATAATTCTCAGGATTAAAGATTCGATCGAGAGGCAAATAAAGAAGTTTGAAATCGGTATAACCGTTGCCCGGCGCGTTGATAATGGTGCCGATCAAACGGGAACTGAATTCCCTGTTTTTGTCCTCGTAAAGTCCGCCAAGTTTGAGATTAACCGCTTTCAAAGGAATTTTGAAATCGGCTGCAAAACCGGTAGTAGTCTCGTCGAGATTCGAATAAAAGCGTCCGCCGTTTTTAAGATTGACTTGCGGTCCCAGTAAAGCCGCAAATTGATTGTCGCTGCCGAGGTCCCGCGAATAGATTACGCGTCTGTAGTCGGGCTCGTCGCGCTTCGATATTGAATTGTACAAACGCCACTCAGCTTGAAGCAGACTACCGAAATAATGCTCGCCCGAAAACTGTCCCGAATAAACTTCGCGCGAAGTAAATCGGAAAGCGCTTTGAATTTGTTCCGTTCCCGAATCGGTATACTGCGCTCCTTTCAGCTCCGATACCTCGTCGTCGGAAGTATGACTGTATGTATTTTTGAAACTTAATTTGTGTTTGCCGCCGAGTTTATAACTGAGATTTAACAATCCCCCCCATAAAGTGGAATATTTATATTGACTGCCTCTGTAGCTGAAACGCGTTTCACCGCTCGATTCGAATTCGTTGCGTTCAAGATTGGTCTTATTAAAATTATTTTTGTACGATAAAGCTGCAACAAAACCAAAACGGGGACCCAGCAGAGTAACTCCGTCGCCGAGAGAAATCATGAATCCGCCGTTGAGAGGCGCTTTCTTAGTGCGGGTAGACCAGTTGTTGGGCAGCGTTTTTGCAAATTGTAAAATTTCTTCGGACGAATAATTTCCTTTGCTCAAGTCGGAAGGAATCGAAGATGGCAGGCTACGCGAACCGTCGTCGATGCCGAGAAAATCGAGTTTGCCGCCGTTATAAGATTTAAAATCCTCCAGAGAAGTATTGTTCGAAAACGAGCCGTTGATTGTAAGGTTGAATTTTAGTTTATCGGGAAAATCGATCGTGTTCAGATTTACAAGACCGCCGGCAAAGTCGCCCGGTTTGTCCGGCGTATATGATTTGTCGATTACGGTATTTGCCAGCAAATTCGATGGGATTAAATCGAATGCGAACGATTTCTTGTCCGGCTCGGCGCTCGACAGAGGCGAATTGTTCAACAGCGCATTGCTGTAGCGCTCGCTTGTTCCTCTTACGAAAATAAATTTATTGTCTACTACGGAGATTCCCGTCACTCTTTTCAAAGCGTCGCTCGATGTGGCGTCGGGCGATCTTTTAATTTGCTCTGCGCTTATACCGTCGCTGATAGAAATAGAATTTTTTTGTTTATTAAGCAGCGCCGCCTCGTAGGATTCGTCGGCTTTGCTTGTCACTACCACTTCATCGACGGCTATTGCTTCGGCTTTCAACGCTACGTTTCTTACTACAAACTCGCCCGCTTTAACGACTACATTCGGTATCCTGGTTTTTGCATACGAAATATAACTGACGACCATTTCGTAATTGCCTGCGGGTACGTTTTCGATCGTATAGTTGCCTTCGATATCGCTTGCAGCGCCGAGCGAAGTTCCGGTAAGAAAAACATTGGCGCCTATAATCGGCTCTCCGCTCGCTGCGTCTACCACTTTCCCTTTTATTGTGCCTTTATTCGTCTGCGCATTCGTATGAATAGAAATCACCGCGGCGATTAATAAGATTAACCGAATTGTTTTTATCAATTTCGACGGACTCGTTTTGGTTGCAGTAAATAAATTCATTTTTCCTCTCTCCTTGAATGTTACATTGCAAACCTACGAGACTAATGTTAACGCAATGTTAAGCGGGCGTTAAGGTAATGTTAATATTGAAGGGCGAGGCGTAAATGAAAATTGATCTTAGAAATTTTCTTACTCAAAGCGGAAAGAATACCGATTTTATATTTCCGCGGGTTTTACCGAAAGTTCAATAGATACGATAATAAACGGTAAATTCGACGTTAAGCGTATTCATTTTTTCTTCCGAGGAAGGATGTAATTCGTCGGCAGGATCAACTCTTCTCCTGTTCCACAAATTCATATAATTATAATTCGATTCGATTTCACACAATACATTTTTCATTATTTCATAACTGACGCCCAGCCCGAAATTCAGACCGAATCGCATACCGTTTTTATAGCTCCTGCCCAGTACGATTTGATCGAAATACTCGAACCTGAACCATGCGTCTCCCCAGTAATTCATAAGTAAAGAAACTGCGGCGTAAGGCTTGAATTTATCTATATCAATTATATATCTGCCCCCGAATCCGAAAGACCAGACATCGATAATCGTGGTAACGTCTTCCTTTATAGTTTGCATGTAGAGGAGGTTATAAATCTCTGCGCTCTGACGTCCGCGAAACGGAATGTAACGCGCTTGAGCAACAATCCCGAAAGACGATAATTCGTATTTGAATTTAATAGAGGCAAAATAATTTTTTCTAAAGGCAAGACCTCCGAACATAGTTAATGTTCCGTTTACGTAATGCGCTCCGGGATATCCCAAGTCCCGGGTATAATAATTATTGTTTTGTACTTTTGACATACCGCCGCCGATACCCAAGTATAAAGACTGACTGTAAGTATTCACTGAAAGTAAGAATAATGAAATAATAATAATTTTTTTTGTAAGCATTTAATTTGACTATTATTATATATATCAGTTTCTACTTTATAAGAGCGATTTTTCTTGAATACACACGTTCGGATGCAGTAAACACAATATAATAAACGCCCGAAGCAAGAGCGCCAGCCTGATAAATCAACTCGTATCTTCCGGCCAATTTATAATTTTGTTCTATTAATTCTACAAGTTCTCCCAGCAAATTATAAACGCCGATTTTAACATAAGCCCTTCTATTCAGTTCATATATAATTTTTGTCGAGAGATTAAACGGATTCGGATAGACGGAAAGAATTTCAAAATTATCCGGTATCTTTTCTGAATTATTTTCCACTCCCAATCCGGTAGATATACCCCAAAATAATTGCGAAAGCGAATCGATATAAACGTCGTTTCTTTTTACTTTTAGCATTACGTCAAACAATCCTATCAAATAATTTTCATACAAAGAATCGAGCGGCACAATTTCCGGAAAGTTCTGTTCGCCGGACAGCGACCGAATATTCAATTCATATAAATCGTCTTCATTTTTAGAATTGCAGATAAATCCGACGGTTTCATTTTGCATAAACGGATTTTCAGATTCGTCACAAAAGATCATAGTATTGAAACCCGCGATTACTTTTATTGTATCGCTTAGGTTTCCGCGACGCAATTTAAAAATCACATTAGGCGGCGTGCGTCCGCTTACCAACTTTATTGTGTCGGCTTCTGGCACAAATACAATGCTCTGCGCACGAACGACTGTAATAAACAGAATGAAGAGTAAAATATGCGGAATAACTTTCATCTTATCCGCCCCCTAACGAAAAATGCATTCTATCAATAATCAATAGTAAATAGTAAATAGTAAATAATTAATAATCAACATCCGATTATTCAATTGCCGTCAAATGAGAGTCGATCAATTGCCATTCGCCATTATTTCTTTCGAGATATGCTTCCCCGAATTGATAAAAAACCCGGAAGATTACAAAAGCATTTGATAAATTATTGTCGACATAGATTTTAAATACAATCGGCATCGTAGCTTTATGATAATCGCTTATCCAGTGATGATGAGTCAACTGGATTGCGTGACGCAGAAAAGCGACTCGTTCCGAATGATCGGATTTTCTTTCGCCGTCGAGCTCGTAAAGAAAACGATATATCATAGAGTCGGCTTCCGAAGAGAGATATACTACAGGAAAATTTACCTGCGGCGTAGGTCGAAAATCGGATATTTTACGCTCCAGAGTCTCGACTCCCTTATAATAATAAAAACGAGGATTGGTATCGGTTACGGCATAATCGATACTGTTTTGGATAACGACGTATCTGAAATCGGTTTCGAAATTTTCATGGTAGCCGCCCGTAATCCGGTTCAAATCTTCCGGAGTATAAAATTCTTCGAATATCTCGTAAATCTGCCTTACCGTATCGTTCAGGGAACTCCGTTGACTTTTCGTAAAAGAAGGTATCGCATCCCGCCACAATGCAAAAACCGAATCCAGTTTTTCTTGAGAGTCGCTTTGATATGCCTCTTCCAACTTAGCGCCGATTTCATCGAAGCCGTATTTAATCGCAGGCTCTTCAGTTTCGACAATTTTATCCCTGCATCCGGCTGCGGATATAACGGCGGCAGTAAAAGCAATTGTTAATATTCGTAAGCGTTTGTTCATTTGGCGGAATATTACAAAATATTTGTCTAATGTATCAGATTAAACTGCTCTAAATCAACAAAAAACGGCTGCCGAATTTATTCACGTATCAGTTCCGCTCTTCCCCATTCGATGAATTTATTCTTAATAAATTCGATTGTTTGAAGGTGCTCTTCGTTGCCGTTCGATTTTATTTCTATCGGGTCTCCGAAGCTGATCTTAACTTCTTTGGAAGGATCGATTTTGCCGAAGTCTTTCAAGAATTTTCCGTTTGCCCACGCGTCCGAGATTAAAGCCACGGGTATGACGGGAACGTTATTTTTCTTCGCCAGTTTAATTCCGAGCGTATTGAACGATTTGACGTCGAGATAAAGCGAGCGGGTGCGTTGAGGAAAGATAATAATCGATTTGCCGGCTTTGATTTTTTCCGCCCCCTGAATCAAAACAGCCATCAAATCCTCGCGAGGATTTTTGCGCGATACCAGAATCGGGTCGCGCGCAGCGGAAACCGGTCCGAACAACGGAAATCGTACGAGCTCTTCTTTCATTACGAATACAACTTTTTTGACCGGATGTATTATGCACGGAAATACGAACGTTTCGAGTATGCTCATATGGTTCGATACGAAAATTACGGGTCCCTCGACTTTTTTGATATTGCTCATCCCGCTGATATGAAATCGGACTCCGGTCTTTTCCAATCCCTTTAATATATTGTACGAAGCTTCAATCCATTTTTCGTCGTCGTATTTGCCCTTAACAGCCAGGCGGTTGGAAGTATAAACTACTTTGAGAAGTCTCAATAAATAAAATCCGAGGGACGGGAGAATTGATTTACTCCTTTCAGGCGTGATATATTCGTCTTTTTCGGCTAAATAATTCATGCTTATTCCGAATTAATTATACCGATAATTTAAGAAAAACTATTTTCAAGGTGAAATTAGCAAAAAGCGGAAAATTACCGGTACAAAAAAACCGGCTGATTTGCCGGCAAAATTTATTGAATGGATTTTTTGAAAAAAACAAGATTAGCATTGTGACCCCAACGGGAATCGAACCCGTATTTTCACCTTGAAAGAGTGATGTCCTAACCGTTAGACGATGGGGCCTGAATAAAAAAAGAGCATTATTAAAAAAGTAGTGACCCCAACGGGAATCGAACCCGTATTTTCACCTTGAAAGAGTGATGTCCTAACCGTTAGACGATGGGGCCTGAACCGGGTGAGCAATGGGACTTGAACCCACGACCTCCTGGGCCACAACCAGGTGCTCTAACCAACTGAGCTATGCTCACCATTTAGTATTTCAAAAAAACGAATATATAAAAAAATTGTACGCCAGAGTGGACTCGAACCACTAACCCTCAGCTTAGAAGGCTGATGCTCTATCCTGTTGAGCTACTGGCGCACTTAAAATCACCAACCAAAATAAGAAAATTATTTCGATTGTACCAGCGTCGGGGAGACAGGATTCGAACCTGCGACTTCTTGGTCCCAAACCAAGTGCTCTAGCCGGGCTGAGCTACTCCCCGTTACGTTCAATCTTTAAAAGAACTCCAAACAATTACGGCTTACAAAAATAATCGTTTGAAATCGAAATGTCAATTTCCGGGTCATTTTCTTGTTTATTTTCTCTATCTTTGGATATAAAAAAATTTGGGTTTTATGTTCTCCTTCTTCGTCGCCGGCAAATATATCAAATCGTACCGTAAGTCGAGATTTATCTCCTCGATTTCGGCTATTGCTTCTGCGGGCATAGCTGTCGGAATGGCGGTGGTAATTATTGCGCTGACGGTTCTCGACGGCTTCGAAAAAGTAGTCTCGGAAAAAATCGTAACTCTAAACGCGCACGTCAAAATTACCGGTTTCGGGAACCGCAACCTGCCTTCTCCAGAATCCCTTATTACTGAAATAGAAAAAAAATTCGGCGACAAAATTAATAATATCGAACCGTTCATTTCGAAACTTGTATTGGTTAAGTCGAAAAAATTTGCGGACGGAATTACTGTAACCGGACTCGACTTCGAAGGTCTTCGCAGAAATATCGGAGCTTATTTAATCGAAGGTTCAATCGACAGTCTGGGAGAAAACGATATAATTATCGGCAGAAAACTTTCGGAAAAACTGCGGGTAAAATTAAACGATAAATTAACTCTTTTTACTGTCTACGGAGAAGAAATTCCTTCGCCCGCCTCGCCGCCCGCTATTGACGTTTTCAGAGTCGCCGGTATCTTCGAAAGCGGCATGTCGGAATACGACGACCTGAACGCCTATATCCGTTTCGACAAAGCTTCGGAATTTTTCGGTATGTTCGGCAGAATCTCGGGTTACAATATTCAACTGAAAAACATCGACGACATCGAACCGATTACGGAAGAGTTGCAGGATTATTTGGGATATCCTTATTACGTCCGTTCTGTATTCCAGATTTATCAGAATATTTTTACTTGGATCGACCTTCAGAAAGAACCGATTCCGATAGTTTTGGGATTAATAATTTTCGTCGCCGTATTTAATATTGTAGGAACTCTTTTAATGATTGTACTGGAAAAGACAAAAAGCATCGGAATACTGAGAACGCTCGGCGCAACGAGAAAAAAAATAACTTCGATTTTCCTTTTGCACGGATTCTACCTGACGACGATAGGAATTGTTTTCGGAAATTTTCTGGCGTACATACTTACTCTGCTACAGATGAAATTCGATATCGTCAAACTGCCTGAGAATGTCTATTTCGTTACTCATGTTCCTCTTCATATCGATATTAATAATTACCTGACGATCAGCTTCATAACCGCGTTGATATCCCTTATTACTTCGTTTATACCGGCGTATATTTCGTCAAAGATAGAAATTATTTCGGCAATTAAATTCGAATGAGAATGATTGAGTATTTCATAGCGAAACGATACCTGAAAGCCAAACACAGATTTAATCTAATAACGGTGATTTCCGCCCTTTCTGTCGGAGGAATAACGATCGGCGTGGCGGCTTTGATAATTGTGCTGTCGGTTTTTAACGGTTTCGGCTCGCTGGTAAAATCGATACTTATTAGTTTCGATCCGCATCTCAGAATTGTCGTTACCGGCAACGAAATGAGCGATAAAATCGAAGAAATTAATTCTTATTTGAAAAGCAATTCGGAAGTTAAAATTTTCTTTCCATACGTCGAAAGTAAAGTTATTGCATACAACAAAAGAAGTTACGAAATAATAAACCTCAAAGGAATTCCCGCCGAAAATCAGAGTCAAAACTGGGGGCTCAAAGAAAAAATCATCAGCGGTCATTATGATTTGAAGAGCGGCGGCTTGGGTAAAATTATAATAGGACTCCCCCTTTCTTTGAGATTGTCGTTAGGGGTCGGAGACACTGTAACCGTGACATCGGCGAGGAATATCGAAAAAATGATAACGAGTTTTTCGCTTCCCCGGTCGCAAAAATTTATAGTCGCCGGACTCTTTGAAACAAACAACAGGGACTACGACGTTTCTTACGCCTTTACTTCAATCGAGGAAGCAAAAAGACTTCTCGGATTCGGCGGCGAAATATCGGGTATCGACGTTCGCCTCGGCAATATTGAAAAATCGGAAGCCTTGAAGAAAAAATTGATAGACAAATTCGGAACCGATAATTTTTCGTTTTACACTTGGTACGATCTCCACAAAGACCTCTATAGTATAATGTCTGTAGAACGGTGGTCGGCTTATATTCTGTTGAGTTTAATAATTGCCGTAGCCACGTTCAATATTTTTGCATCGCTTACAATGACAGTCCTCGAAAAGAAAAAGGATATAGCGATATTGCGTTCGATGGGAGCCGATGCGAGCGCCGTGAGACGAATTTTTATGTACGAAGGATTGATGGTCGGTTTAATCGGAACCGCAGCGGGAATTATTCTTGGGCTGGCGGTTTGCTATTTGCAAATCCGATACAATTTTTATCCGCTCGATCCGACGAAATATATAATAAACGCAATGCCGGTTAAAGTAATGATAACGGACATAATCGCAATCGGAGGCATGTCGCTGCTTTTAACTTTTCTGGCTTCGATTTATCCGGCTAAGCGCGCTTCAAAAACAAACATTATCGAGTCAATTAAATATGAATGAGAAAATTATTGTCGCGGAAGGAATTCGGAAATCATTCAGGATTTCGAAAGACAAAAGTCTGGAAATATTAAAAGGAATATCGCTCGAAATCGAACCGGGTAAGATTACGGTTATTGTGGGAGCTTCGGGAGCGGGCAAAAGCACTCTGCTCCATATCTTGAGCGGATTGGACAAACCGGACGAAGGCAAAATTTTAATCGACGGAAGCGACATATCGAAAATGAGCGATACTCAATTATCGAAATTCAGAAATAATAAAATCGGTTTTATATTTCAATTTCATCACTTGCTGCCCGAATTTACGGCGGAAGAAAATGTTGCAATACCGATGATGCTCGACGGAAAGGCCTACGGCAAAGCCGTGGAACGCAGCCGGGAATTATTAAAAATGGTGGGACTATCCCACAGGTCGACTCATAAACCGTCCGAGCTTTCCGGCGGCGAACAGCAACGGGTAGCCGTAGCCCGCGCTCTTGCAAATAATCCGTCAATTATATTTGCCGACGAACCGACGGGAAATCTCGATTCGGCTAACGGCGAAATCATTCATTCCCTTTTCACCGAACTGAAAAATAATCACGGCTATACGTTTCTCGTCGTAAGCCACAATCCTGAATTGATAAAGCTTGGCGACATAGTCCACGAAATCAAAGACGGCACAATAATAGACGGAAATTTAAGTCCACAATAATTTTCCCGAAAATAAGACATAGACATTTGCTTTTTTAAGAACAAGTAAGTAATTTTATATAGACTTAATCTAAATTATATGCAAAAATTATTATGTCGGTAAATTTAAACGAAGCGCACGAAGTTTTTCGCAAGTATCTGAAACAGGAGAAGCACAGGGTAACTCCGGAAAGATTCGAAGTTCTCGATTTCGCATTGAAATACGAAGGACATTTCGGAGCCGACGAACTCTATCTGAGAATGAAAAACAACAAATCGAACGTCTCGAGAGCTACAGTTTATAACACACTCGAGTTACTCGCCGCATGCGAACTTCTGGCTAAACGAAACTTCGGAGAAAACAAAACCCGTTACGAATCGAACTACGGGAGAAAATCGCACGACCATCTGATATGCATTAACTGCGGAGCAATCAAAGAATTTACGGAACCCGAAATCGAAGAGATTGTAGCTCAGGTGGCTAAGAAGCTCGGTTTCAAACCGCAAGGTCATTCATTTAATATTTTCGGAAAGTGCAACAATGCTAACTGCAAACATAAAGACAATGAATAATATTACTCTCGATAAAGCGCGTAAAGGAAATTTGATTACGATCGTCAACTTGCCCGGCGGAGAAATAAACGCCCAGTTGATTCGAATCGGTATTGCCGAAGGCGAAACTTTAGTATGCCTTCAACGCCTTCCCGGCGGTACGATTATTTTACAGAAAAACAGACAGGAAATTGCCGTAGGCTACGACCTGGCAAAAAATATTAAAATTATTCTGCGGTAAATATGAAATCTGATAATATTGTTAACATTAATTCTCAACTTTCGAACGTCGACATCGATATAAAACACGTCCAAACCGAAAAGGTTGTTCTGGTAGGAAATCCCAACGTCGGTAAATCGTGCGTATTCAATTATCTGAGCGGAAAATATGTCGACGTTTCCAATTATCCCGGCACGACTGTTTCAATTACGCGCTGCAATTATAAAGGCAAAAAAGTCTACGATACACCCGGCATCTACGGCGTTTCTTCTTTCAACGAAGAAGAAAAAGTCGCTAAAGATATTATCCTGGAAGGCGACATAGTAATTAATATTGTAAACGCCCTCCACCTCGAACGCGACTTGTTTCTTACTCTTCAATTAATCGACATGGGCAAAAAAGTTTCCCTCATTCTCAATTTTGCTGACGAGCTCAAAAAAAGAAAGATTAAGATCGACACGCAAAAGTTATCCGAACTGCTTGGAATAGAGGTCTACGAAACTGCGGCTGTTAATAAAGCGGGACTCGACCAGATCGACAAAGCTATCGAAAACGCCCGCGTCGGGAACCAGCAGCTCGATTTGCACTTCCTGCTGCAGCAGTTTACGGACGAAGGAATTCCGCAGGCTGAAGCTTTATTGATACTCGAAGGCGACGAGTTTACGGCGAATAAATACAACAAACCGATTAATAAAGACGAGCGCGAGAAAATTTATATTACGCGACGAAACCGCGTAAACGAAATTATCGATATTGTAGAACACGAAGATTCCAGAAAAGGCGAAATCTCGAATCTGCTTGGTAGAATGTCGCTTAATCCGATAACCGGCATTCCGATATTGTTGGCAATTTTAACTCTTGTTTATTTCTTCATCGGAGATTTCATATCGCAGCGGGTAGTCGATTTTACTGAAAATACGGTCGGCGTCGGAATCGTGGAATACAACATTAAATCATTCGTTTCGAACTACGCTTCGTCGATTATCGACGTTGAAATTCTCGACGAAAATGAAAATTTAATCGACAAAAAGATTTATAATTTTCCCGACGGTATGAACGCCAATACCGATTTAAAATCCGACTTCGAAAACTTTTCTTCTCAGCCCGGAGCGCAAACTACATTTCATTATTCCAATCCGATAGTAAAATTGTTTTTCGGCGAATTCGGCGTTATAACTATGACTACTACATACCTCCTTTTCCTTTTGCTGCCGCTCGTAATCGGATTCTATTTTGTAATGGCTCTGTTGGAAGACAGCGGTTATCTGCCGCGTCTGGCTACGATGCTCGACAGAACATTTAATAAAATCGGATTAAACGGGAAAGCCGTCATACCGATCATTCTGGGTTTCGGATGTATAACAATGGCTAATATTACAACCCGTCTGCTCGGTTCGGAACGGGAAAAGTCGATAGCTACGGCAATCTTGCAATTCGTTATACCCTGCTCGGCACAGCTTGCGGTTATTACGGTTCTTTTAAGCGGAGCCGGATTAGTCCCGCTATTGATTTTTATCGGCGTTATCGGCTCGGTGTTAATAATATTGTCTACGGTTTTGAATAAATTGATTCCCGGTCAAAGTTCGCCTCTTCTAATCGATCTTCCCATCATGCGATTACCGAAAATTACGAATGTGTTCAAAAAGATGGCGTACAGAAGTTACGGCTTTATGAAAGAAGCCGGATTCTGGTTCTTCGTAGGCGCTCTGGCTGTCGGCGTAATGGACATAACAGGATTATTGACGGTCTGGCAGGATATCCTTGCGCCGTTGACAACTCACTGGCTCAAGCTTCCCAAAGAAGCTGCCAATGCATTCGTTATGGGTATGGTAAGACGGGATTTCGGAGCCGCCGGACTTTTTGCGATGAATCTTACCGTTATGCAAATTACAGTCGCCATAATAACAATAACGCTTTTCACGCCTTGCATTGCGTCTTTCGTTGTGATGCTAAAAGAACGCGGCTGGAAAGAAGGTTTAACTATCTGGTTGGGCACGTGGGTTACCGCATTCTTTATCGGCGGTCTGGTAGCTCAGTTTATAGTTTAAGAGAAAAAATATGAAGCAAAAGAACCTACATCAATATCCTTTGGTATGGCGTAAAGACGATTTCTTCATTAAAATTTACAGTTCGATTCCAAACGTATCGACAGGAATACTTCTCACAACCAGCAAAACGGCATTCATAATCGATCCGGGCGACGGCATATTGCGCGATCTGACTAAAGACGTCGGACCGGAAACCATATTGAGAGTATCGGATATTTTCATCAGCCACGGACATCACGACCACGTCGGCGGCGTTTGGTCTTTATTGACGTACTGGTCGGTTCTGCGCCGTAAAACTCCCCTGTCAATCTATTATCCCGAAGGATGCGTCGAAATAGAGAGTATTTATAAGGCTTTCAACGAAGTCTACGGCAAGGAACTTTCTTATAAGATAACTCTTAAACCGATTTCCGATCAAAAAGCGTTTACAAGAAATTCCGTAAGAATAAAACCTTTTAAAGTTAATCACAGAGAATTAAATCCCGACGGGACAAGCGCAGAAATACCGTCTCTCGGTTTTAAATATTACTACGATTCGAAATCAATATGTTACGGCGGCGATACTGCGTATTGCGAAAATCTTGTTAAGATGGCAAAAGGAAGCGACCTGGCGATAATCGAAGCAGGCGCTTTAGACGAAGAATCGACCGATCTGCATATGACAATAACGCAAGCCAAAGAAATTGGCAAAACCGCCAGGGAATTCTTCCTTGTCCACGTACCCGAAGAATAAAACGAGGTATGATATGAAAAAGATTTTACTCTTCTTGCTGATTCTCCCCGCATTTATAAGCGCGCAAAAAAAATGGTCTGATCCTTCAATCTCCGTAAAAGATTTAAAGGCTCATCTTTATTATTTGGCGTCCGACGATATGAAAGGCAGATTTTCCGGATCGCCGGAAGAGAGAATTGCCGCCGATTATATCAGGAATCAATTCGAATCGTACGGTTTGGAACCGCTGTTCGACGGTAATTATTTCCAGGATTTTCCGTTTGTCGAAAGGCTCGAACTAACATCGAATAACAGCGCGGAATTAAATATTAACGAGCATAAAGTATCATTAAAAATAAACGAGGACTTTACTACCGTTTCTTTTTCCGGCAGGTCAAAATTAAAAGCTCCGCTTGTATTTGCAGGCTACGGCATCTCCTCGGCAAATCTCGAATACGACGATTATAAATCGATCGACGTTAAGGACAAAATCGTAATAATATTAAGAGACCATCCGGAACATGATTCCGCTCATTCTGAATTCGACAGATACGCTTCGTTGAGGAGCAAAGCTTCCATTGCGCGCGATAAAGGCGCTGCGGGAATAATTTTCGTCAACGGATATTTTCCCTCCGACGACGACAATCTTGTCGAATTAAGATACGACGGAGCTCCGGCTATAAACGATTTCCCCGTTATTCAGGTAAAAAGAAATATTATAGAAAATTTATTCAGAGCAAATAATCTCGACCTGAAAGCAATCCAGAAAAAAATCGATTCGACCAAACAAGGCAATCCGGTAGAATTAAAAAATTGCACAGCGGAAATACAAACCGAAGTAAAGGAAATTATAAGCAGCGCCAGAAACGTCGGCGGATTATTAAAGAGCAAATCGGGCAGCGACGAATATATTGTAGTCGGCGCCCATTTCGATCATCTCGGTATCGATCAGTTGAAATCTTCTTCGATGTACAGAGGCAGCGACAGGCAGATTCATAACGGAGCCGACGACAACGCCTCTGGTACTTCTGCTATGCTCGAACTTGCCGAAGCGCTTGCCGCCAATCAACCGGAATTGAAAAGGAATATTATATTTCTCGCTTTTTCCGGCGAAGAACTCGGTATTCTCGGTTCGACTTATTTTACGAATAATTCGCCCGTTCCTCTCGACAAAATTATTGCAATGGTCAATATGGATATGGTTGGCAGGTTGAACGAAGAGAATTCATTAACTGTTATCGGAGCCGGAACATCCTCCGCGTGGAAACCTTTGCTAAACGAAAAAAACAAATACGATTTAAAACTTACTTTCGACGACGCAGGAACGGGCGGCAGCGACCATCAGGCTTTTTCGAATAAAAACATACCGGTACTCTTTTTCTTTACGGGCACTCATTCCGATTACCATAAACCTTCCGACGATGCGGACAAAATTAATTACGAAGGCGAAAAGAAAATCGTTAGCTACATTTTCGACGTAATTAATGGAATCGACAAACTCGAAGAAAAACCGGATTATGTTAAAGTTGAAGCCCCGACTAACAGACGCATCGGCAAATCGAGAGTCTATGTAGGAACCGTGCCGGAATTCGGATATAACGGCGAAGGATATAAATTGTCCGGAGTTACGGACGGAAGTCCGGCTGCCAAAGCGGGCTTGATGAGCGGCGATATTATTATTCGATTCGGCGCTCAAAAAATAAGCAATATTTACGATTTTATGCGCGCAATGGCGGAATATAAACCCGGCGACCAAGTCGAAGTTGCAGTACTCCGAGACGGCAAGGAAATGAAATTTATTGTCGACCTGGTTGCAAAGTGATTTTTTTTAGGGATTAGGGATTAGTGGTTAGGGATTAGTGAACTGTCATACTGAGTCCCGCTTTAGCGGGTGAAGTATCTCTTAGTCAGAGAAGTAAAGCAAAAAGTCTCTGTCAGATTATTCGTCAATCACTTGGCGTTCTTAGTTTTGGGATTTTGATGTTCTTGGTAATTTGCAATCTTGTAATCTTGGTAATTTGGCAATAGACAAAATCGAAACCGGCTGTTATCTATTCGTCTTTGCAACTCCACAGTATACGGGGAAAGCAAACTCTCAAATATTATTAACCGCTAAGGGCGCAGAGAACGCAAAGTTCTTATACAACAATTGTCATACTGAGTCCCGCTTTAGCGGGCGAAGTATCTCTTGGTCAGTTAATTAAATCAAATATCACTTAGATTCTACGTCGTCCCGACTACGTCGGGACTTCTCAGAGTTAGGGATTAGGGACTGGAAAATTGTCATACTGACCCCGCTGCAGGCGGGGGGAAGTATCTTTTAGTCAGAGAAGTAAAGCAAAAAGTCTCTGTCAGATTATTCGTCAATCACTTGGCGTTCTTAGTTCTTGGTAATTTGTAATCTTGCAATCTTTGTAATTTGTAATTTTGTAATCTTGATAATTTGTAATCTCGGCAATCTTGGTAATTTTCTAATCCCCAAAAACCTTCCAATCTCACATCATCGGTTTTTTTCTATTAACAAATTGAAGCGGGAATCCTTCTTTATTTCTAAGAACCATTATTTTATCGCCCGAATCCGTAGTGAATAAATCCTGTACAACATCGCAATCCTTCAAACTTTCTTTAAGCTTTTCAATCGTATCAGTCGAGAATGCAATATGGAATTGAGCCGGTAAAATATCACGCAGATTCAATACCGGGACTTCGTTTTTCTGATATAATTCAAACATCATGTTTTTCCCGGAATCCGCCACAAATCTGCCGTAATCCGGAGCGCCGCTTTCTTTTACGATTACCATATTTAAATTTTCCCCGAACCATTTCCCTGCTCCGATTGCGTCTTCCATGTTAAAGGCTATATGCTCCACATAAATTCCTTCAAAACGGAGCATCGGATTTTTTCTTTCGACAAATTGAAGCGGAACACCCCAGGGGTCTCGTAAAATCATAATTTTATCGCCCGAATTCGTTAAAGTTAAATCCGATTCGATACTTGCGCCGCTATCGACCAGCTTCTTTTTAAGCTTTTCAGCATCTCTTACATGGAATGCAATGTGCATGCTTAAGGCATTTATTTCTTTGAAGTTAAGATGTTTCACTTCATTATTAATTAAAAATTCGAACATAATGTTTTTTGCCTTGTCGGTAACAAATATGGAACCTGTGCCTTTATTTACGATTTTCATATCGAGGTTAGAGCAATACCATTCTGCGGCTTTTTCCGCATCGGGCAATAAAAGCGCAATATGCTCGAATTTAATTTGATTTTGTTGCCCCGTTAAAGTAGTTGATAAAAAGAGCGCGATTAACGCGATTAACTTTTTCATTTTGCCTCCTCATTTAAAATTCTAGCGCCAGCCTCGGCAACAATGCCGTCTTGCTCCGGAGTTCCACCGCTTACTCCGATCGCCCCGATATAATTATTTTCATATACTAGCGGCACTCCGCCTTCAAAAGGCAGAATTTCATGTATCGACAACAATGCGTTGTTGCCCCCTGCGACTCGCTCCTGGTAGGATTTAGTGGGTCTTTTGAAAAAGATAGCCGATACCGCCTTTTTCCTGGCAACGTTAATACTTCCCAATTGAGCGCCGTCCATTCTTTCAAAATAGACCAGATTGCCTCCGTCGTCCACAATGGCAATTACAACGTCAATATTCATCTCTTTGGCTTTATTTTCGGCAGCTAAAGCCACTTTTTTGGCAAGTTCGAGCGTTATAGTATGCTTTGTTGCTGTCTGACCGTATATTGCTCCCGTTAAAAGAATTGCAAATAAGGCCGGCTTAATTATCTTCATACTCCCTCCGTACCAATTACTTAACCGTTTAATCCGCAAAATAAAGAATTTTTGGAATATTTACAGGATTATTTTTTAACTTTGTTAACTCAATTTTTCTGAAAGGGCTAAAATGAAATATTTACTTATTGTCTTCGTTATATTTTCTCAGGTTATTTTATCTCAACAAGATTCCATAAAAACTTACGAGTTAAATGAAATCACTATTAAATCCGAAAAATACAATTCGTTAATCAAATACCTTAATCCGTCGCTTCAAACGGTTAACATAAAAGAAGTTAATTTAACGATCAACAAAAACATTATAGCCAATCTAAAGAACAATTCCGCGGGCATATTTGTAACGGAATATGGAAATAACGGTTTCGGAATCGGTCAATTATCGGCGGGTAAATTATCCGTCCGGGGTTTCAACGGCATTCAGCAATTCACCGTTTTTATCGACGGGCATCCGGAATACGCCGGTATTTTCGGACACCCTGTTTCCGACGTTTACAACACGGATGCAGCTTCAGAATTAATGATAATCAAAGGTCCGGCTTCTTTGATTTACGGCTCCGGAGCAATGGCGGGAGCAATCGATATTAGAACGTCGAATCAGGCACCCAAAGGATTTTCTATCGGCAGCGATATTTCATACGGGTCGTTTAATACTTTTAACATTTCATTAAAATCAGGATACAGCTCAAAGTCTTTCGCTTCGTCCGTAAATCTCTATAATTATCATTCGGACAATCACAGACCATCATCAAATTACGACTCGAGAGGAATAAGCTTAACTATAGGTTATAAAATGAGTAAAGCATGGTCTGCTAATATTAAATCGAATATCAGATACGCTAAAATATTCAATCCCGGCACGACGACCGATCCGTACCTTAATGATTCAGTTTGGACCGAATTTACACGATCAAACATATCGTTAAGTCTGGCTAACGGTTACAAATCGACAGAAGGAACTTATACTTTTTATATAAACACGGGAGTGCACGATTTCTTCGACGGGTTTCATTCCACGGATTATGTGGCAGGCTTAAACGGACGGCAGACTTTTGAATTATCGGATTACTTACTTATCACTGCCGGAAATGATACTCGTTTTTACGGCGGTAAGGCAAGTAACAATCGTCAATTAATCGATACTACATTGTATGAAACAGGATTTTATTTAGTTACGGAAACGGATATTAATCAAAGATTGAAATTGACCGCAGGAGCGCGTTTGAACTATCATGAAATATACGGGACCGAATTTGTGCCTCAGGCATCTCTAAATTACGCTCCGGCAGATTATACGGATTTTTACTTCTCGGTCGCAAAAGGATTCAGGAATCCCACCCTGGCTGAATTTTTCATATTTGGAGCAAACATCGACTTGCTCCCGGAAAAATTATGGAATTACGAAGCCGGATTTAATCTGAATTTTCTTGACAAAACTGCAAATCTATCCGGCGCGTTCTATTTTTCCGAAGGGAAAGATTTTATTGCCGTTACCGGACAATTCCCGAATATTAAGAACCGGAATGTGGCAAATGTTCAAAACAAAGGATTTGAAATAAATCTGAAGATTGCTCCTTTGACATATCTGCGGCTGAGCGCAGGCTTTAATTATACCGATATGAAAACAAAAATTCCTGGAGCGCCAGGAATTCACGCACTCTTCAATGCAAGTTATTCTGTAAATAAAATTGAATTCGGATTGAATTTAGTATCGGCAGCTAAACTTTATCTCTTAGACCACAATAATCAATTAACCGAGGAGAAATTTTTATTGCTTAACGTGTCAGCCGGGTATGACATAGCTCGTAATGCTAAGTTATATATCAAAGTAAATAATCTTTTGGATACCGATTATCAAACGGTTTACGGTTATCCGATGCCGGGAATTAATTTTCTTGCAGGAATAAAGACGGAATTTTAAAAAGAAGACTAAACATTTTAAATAAATATTCGATAATAGAGTAACTATAGCTATAGGTGAGTTATGTTACTCTATGCAATTATCGGTTATTTTATCCTCTTTGCCCTTTTCATATTTCTTTCGTTCAAATACGCTCCTTTCGGATACGAAGACAATAGCGGTTTTCATTATATCAAAAGACAGAATAAAAAAGCCGCCTGATTCGTGCATTCGCGGCTATTATTTTTCCGTGTATAATTGGTTATAATAGAAAGGAAAGCAGAGGAGAAATTACCCGCATCCCCTCTGCCGTCAAAAAATCAGATAAGCGTTTTATAGCTCTGAAGCATTTTCATATAATTAGCTCTTTCAAAGGAGGCGGGTTCAGCCACCGATTTTTGGCTCATACTTCCCTTCATCATAGAAATCGAATCGTATTCATTTTCTTCCATCCAGTTTTCAATGCCTTTCAAAATCTCGGTAATTCTACCGATACCGTTAGTCAACAATTCCGAGCAGACCATAGCCACATCGGCACCTGCCATTATAACTTTGATAGCGTCTTCGTGCGAATGGATTCCGCTTGTTGCGGCAAGACTGGCTTTAATATGACCGTAAAGAATAGCGATCCATCTCAAAGGCAAACGCATTTCCCAGTTTGTGCTCAATACCAGATTCGGCACAACTTCCAATTTTTCAAGGTCAAAATCGGGCTGATAGAAACGGTTAAAGAGAACTAAAGCGTCCGCGCCTGCTTCGTCAAGTTGTTTTGCCATATTAGCCATCGACGTAAAATACGGACTGAGTTTAACGGCGACGGGAATTTTAACCTGACTTTTAACTTCTTTTACCGTTTCGATATACATTTTTTCAACGTCCGCAGAGGTCATATTCGGATTGGCAGCAACATAATAAATATTTAATTCCAGAGCGTCGGCGCCCGCTTGTTCGATATTTTTTGCATATTGAATCCAGCCGCCTTTGCTTACTCCGTTCAAACTTCCGATAACGGGTATACTGACTGATTTTTTTAGATTTGCAATATGATCGAGATATTGATACGGAGTCAGATTGAATTTGTCCGGTTCAGGGAAATAATTGAGAGCCTCGGCATAACTTTCGGTATGATGCGAAAGGTAATGATCCAATTCACCGCTTTCGTGGAGAATTTGTTCTTCAAACAATGAATACACTACAACAGCAGCGGCTCCCGCGTCTTCGAGTTGCTTTACGCTGTCGACAGTATGAGAAAGGGGCGAAGCCGAAGGAACGATAGGATTCTTCAGTTCCAATCCCATATATTTTGTTGTTAAATCCATAATAAACTCCTCTAATTTTTTTTAATAGTGGGGCTTCCGAAAGTTTACCATTCGGACAGCCCCATTATATATTAATTGACTGATTCTTTATCTTCTCCGTTCGGCGAAAAATCCATCTGCGACATCTGTTCGTACAATTTCCAGCGTTTCTTCACCTCTTCCTGGGCATGAGTCAACAATTCCTTTGCAATTTCCGGATGGGATTTGGTCAACATCTTATAACGCGTTTCGCGATAGATATATTCGTCGAGTTTTATTTTCGGAGCTTTCGAGTCGAGTTTCATCGGATTTTTACCTTCTTTCAGATTTTCCGGATTGAATCTGAAGAGCGGCCAGTAACCGCTGTCAACTGCAAGCTTCTGGCTTTCGAGTCCTTTTGCCATATTGATACCGTGAGCGATACAATGGCTGTACGCAATGATAATGGAAGGACCGTCGTAAGCTTCTGCTTCCAGGAATGCGCGAACGGTTTGAGCGTCGTTTGCTCCCATTGCGACTCGAGCCACATAAACATTGCCGTAATTTACAGCCATCATTGCCAGATCCTTTTTAGGAGTCGGCTTGCCTGCAGCCGCGAATTTGGCAACTGCGCCCATTCCGGTAGCTTTCGACATCTGTCCGCCCGTATTTGAATAGACTTCCGTATCGAGCACTAATATATTTACATTCTTTCCTGAAGCAAGTACGTGGTCTAAGCCGCCGTAACCGATATCATAAGCCCAGCCGTCGCCGCCGATAATCCAGACGGATTTTTTAACCAGGTAATCGGCAATATGATGGAGAGTTTTGGCTTCGGGAGTATCGATTGATTCGAGTTTCTTCTTGAGTTCGGCAACTCTTTCGCGTTGAGCTTTAATACCGGCTTCGTCTTTCTGATCCGCATTAAGAATTGCGTCGCAAAGTTCGGCGCCGACTTTATCGCGCAGTCCTTGCAGTAATTCTTTTGCATATTCATTTTGTTTGTCAACTGCAAGACGCATACCGAGTCCGAATTCGGCATTGTCTTCGAAGAGTGAATTCGACCATGCCGGGCCTCTTCCTTCTTTATTCTTAGCCCATGGCGTTGTTGGCAGGTTGCCGCCGTAGATAGACGAGCATCCTGTTGCATTGGCAATCAATGCGCGATCGCCGAACAGCTGCGATACGAGTTTGACATACGGGGTTTCGCCGCAGCCGGAACATGCGCCCGAAAATTCAAACAACGGTTCGAGCAGCTGATTGCTCTTGATCAATGCCGGATTGACCTGAGTTCTGTCGATTTCGGGCAATTCGAGGAAGAAATCGAAGTTGGCTCTTTCCTGCTCTCTGATCGGAATCTGCGGAACCATATTAAGAGCTTTTAATTTGGTTTCGCGTTTGTTCTTTGCCGGACAGACTTCATAACAAAGTTCGCATCCGGTGCAGTCTTCCACTGCAACCTGAATGGTATATGCGCTGTTTTCAGGGAATTCTTTCCCTTTTGCGTCCGTATGCTTAAATGTTGCCGGAGCGGTTTCGAGATATTTCTTGTCGTATACTTTTATTCTGATAGCGGCATGAGGACATACAAGCGCGCATTTGCCGCACTGGATACACCATTCGGGATCCCATTCGGGCACTTCGAGGGCGATATTTCGTTTTTCCCAGCGAGTTGTAGCCGACGGGAACGTTCCGTCAACGGGCATTTCGCTGACTTTTACTTCGTCTCCTTTGCCTGCCATCATCTTAGCCAGAACATTTTTCACATAGTCGGGAGCTTTATCGGAAACAATCGGAGGCAGTTCGATTGTGCTCGTTACATGATCGGGAACGTCAACTTTGTATAAGTGTTCGAGAGTTTGATCTACAGCCGCAAAGTTTTTCTTAACAATTTCCTCGCCTTTAGCGCCGTACGTCTTTTTAATTGCCTTTTTGATTTGCTCAATTGCTTCTTCTTTCGGCAAGATTCCCGAAATTGCAAAGAAGCATGTCTGCATGATTGTGTTTATACGGCTGCCCATTCCTGTTTGAGCTGCAACTGTATAACCGTCTATTACATAGAAGTTGAGTTTCTTGTCGATAATTTGCTGCTGAACTTTTTTGGGCAATTTATCCCAGGTTTCTTCTTTGCTGTAAGGCGAATTAAGCAGGAATGTACCGCCTTCTTTTATATTCCCTAAAACGTCGAATTTTTCAAGAAGGTTGAATTGGTGACATCCTACAAAACTTGCAGTCTGGATTAAATAAGTGGAATGAATCGGTTTCTTTCCGAAACGGAGGTGAGATACCGTTGTAGAACCCGACTTTTTAGAATCGTAAACGAAATAACCCTGAGCGTAATTGTCGGTTTCTTCGCCGATTATCTTAATTGAGTTTTTATTTGCTCCAACCGTACCGTCGGCGCCGAGTCCGTAGAAAAGGCATCTTGTAACATCGTCGCTTTCAATTATAAATGAAGGATCGAAATCGAGACTTGTAAACGTAACGTCGTCGATAATACCGACAGTAAAATGATTTTTCGGATTTTCTTCTTTCAGATTATCGAATACAGCTTTAACCATAGCGGGCGTAAATTCTTTCGACGAGAGTCCGTATCTGCCGCCGACGATCTTAGGCATTTTTTCAAACGGAGGATTGTCGGAATTCATTGCGTCGCTGATAACAGAAACAACGTCGAGATAAAGAGGCTCGCCGAATGCGCCCGGTTCTTTAGTGCGGTCGAGTACCGCGATCTTTTCAACAGTTTTCGGAAGCGCAGCGAGAAAATGTTTTGCGGAGAAAGGACGATAGAGACGCACTTTAAGGATGCCGACTTTTTCTTCCATTCTCTGGGTCATATATTCGACTGTTTCTTCGGCAGTTTCCGCGCCTGAGCCCATTAAAATAACAACTCGCTTAGCGTCGGGTGCGCCGTAATAGTCAAACAGATTATATTGTCTGCCGGTCAATTTTGCAAAACGATTCATCACGTCCTGAACAATATCGGGGCAGGCATTATAAAATTTATTGACGGCTTCCCTGCCCTGGAAATAAACGTCGGGATTCTGAGCCGTTCCTCTGATAAACGGATTATCCGGATTGAGAGCTCTTTCTTTGAAAGCTTTAACGTAATCGTCGTTAATCATAGCGCGGATATCTTCGTCGCTCAGTTTTTCAATTTTCATTACCTCGTGCGAAGTTCTGAATCCGTCGAAGAAATGCACAAAAGGAACGCGCGATTCCAAAGAAGCTGCATGAGCTATTAAAGCCGTATCCATGACTTCCTGCACGGAATTCGAAGCTATCAAACCGAATCCGGTCTGACGTGTAGCCATAACGTCCGAATGATCGCCGAAAATCGAAAGAGCAGAAGCTGCAATCGAACGCGCGCTGACGTGGAAAACAGCGGGCGTCAATTCGCCGGCAATTTTGTACATATTAGGAATCATCAAAAGAAGACCCTGGGATGCGGTGAAGGTAGTGGTAAGAGCGCCGGCTTGCAACGAACCGTGAACGGCTCCGGCTGCGCCGCCTTCGCTCTGCATTTCGGTTACATTCGGAACCGAACCCCAGATATTTTTTACTTTTGCCGCAGCCCATGCATCCGACAATTCTCCCATCGGGGACGACGGCGTAATCGGATAAATAGCAATCACTTCGCTAAGACGGTAAGCCACGTGCGCGGCGGCTTCGTTTCCGTCTATTGTTACTTTTTCTCTATTCATCAATCCACCTTTATTTTGATTGTTCAAAATTTATTTCTTCTTTTTTATTTATGATTTTTGCCGAGTGTGTCTAATAATTTTATACATCAAATTCCCTGCCATATTAATTTCTTATTTTTTAGTTTTTTTGAATAAAAATCGGTCTCAATATCCTATTGTTTGGGAAATTAACTCTTATTTGTAAGAAAATATTCCGAATCTAATCGGTAATTATAGAAATAATTTCCGAATAAATAAAGACACGTATGTCTAAATAATTTGAATTTTTCTGGTTTATATTTCACCCCTTCGGGATTTTTATCTAGCAAATCCGGAATAAGATAAACACCGGGAACGTATTATTTTTTAGTACATGGAAAAATGTCATTAAACAAAAACGCCGAAGGCGTGTCATTATTATAATATATTCAAACATCTCTCGAAACCAGAACGCCGGAGGCGTGACATTTTTGTAACAAACCGATTACATATAATCCCCAATCCCGCGGGGGTGGCATAGCACACAATAATAATCATGTCATCCGTACCGGGTTGATTTTTCTGTTGGCTTCTCCGTGTTACAATTATTTCACCCCTCCGGGGTTTTTATCTTCTGCTTGACACCTGTGCTATAATAATTTCACTCCTTCGGAGTTATGTTATAAGTCAGCAATAGGGATAAACGCCGGAGGCGTGGCATTATTGTAACAAAACCATCGACATAAAAACTCAACCCCGCAGGGGTGACATGATTATTTTACGCGATACCGAAAACCCGAGCGTAGTAAATCTGAGTATTTGATTTAAATCAAGATTTATTTATTTTACGTAGAAATTCAAGCGAGGGATTATGCCGACAGCCGAAACAACCTTTTTCAACAGAGCCTTGGCTCTCACCAAATCGTCTTTTTTTATTTTTAACTCGGAGCTTATTATTACCGAATGCCCCGCATCGGTTAAAGATATTCTTGGTTTCGATCGAAGGAAATTAACCGGTAAAACGCTTCTCGAATTATTCGACCCGGAACTGCATAAGTCGCTCAAAACCAAAATCAACAAATTAAATAAAACGAAGAGCGAAATTGAATTCAAATGCGAACTTAATACGGCTAAGAAGAAAAAAATATCAGCAGTCTGCACAGTTGCCCTTCTTTCGGCTTCAAAGAAAAATAAAAGTTATCTGTTTGCCTTCAGAGACGAAACTTCGCACATTAACAAATTAGAGCGTTACGAGCGGGAACATAATTTCTTCAAGGTTTTGATGGACAATATGCCCGATACGATTTATTTCAAGGATAAAGACTCGCGCTTTACTATGATCAACGAAGCTCAGGCTAAATTATTGGGATTAAAAAATCCGGAAGAAGCCGTCGGCAAAACCGATTTCGATTTCTTCACAAAAGAACACGCCGAGGCGGCATACGCCGACGAACAGGAAATAATACGAAGCGGCAAACCGTTAATTTATAAAGTTGAAAAAGTAAGACGAGGCTCGGACAATCAGTTTATATGGGTATCGGCAACCAAAGTTCCCGTATTCGACAAAAAAGGAAATGTAAAAGGAATAGTAGGAATTTCGAGAGACATTACTCAGTTCAAAGAAGCCGAAGACCAGCTTAAATCACTTACCGAAGAATTGAAAGAATTGAATGAAACAAAAGACAAACTCTTTTCGATAATCGCGCACGACCTGAGAAATCCTTTTATCTCACTGCTGGGAATTTCAAATATTATTCTGGAAGAATATAACGATTTGAGCGAAGACGAAAAATTGGAATATTTGACCGAGATCGAAAACTCCGCCAAATCCGCTTACGACTTGCTCGAAAATCTGCTCTATTGGTCTCGAGCCCAAACGAACAACATTTCTTACACGCCTCAGAAATTCAATCTCTCCGACGTAATTTCGAGAAACATTCGATTACTGAGTATTGCCGCATCGTCTAAAAAAATCAATTTGATCAATAATACAGGCGACAATTTATGGGCGTACGGCGATCCCGACCTGGTCGATATAATAGTTAGGAATCTGATATCGAACGCCGTTAAATTCACTCCGGAAGGCGGCAAAGTCGAAGTGATTTCGGAAAGTATAAACGGCGAAATCAAAATTACCGTCTCGGATTCCGGTGTAGGAATGAGTCAGGACAAAATCAATAATCTCCTCAATAATAACAAAGTGGAATCCTCATTGGGCACAAACAAAGAAAAAGGCACCGGACTTGGGTTAATTCTATGCAAAGATTTTATTGAAATGAATAACGGCAAAATGGAAATTGAAAGCGAGCCCAATAAAGGCACCCGGATATCGTTTACGATAAAAGCAGGGATTAGGGATTAGGGATTAGGGGTTAGGGACTGGGGGTTAGTGAACTGTCATACTGACTCCGCCAACGGCTGGGGAAGTATCTCTTAGTCAGAGAAGTAAAACACAATATCTGTGTCGGGATTCCTAAAAGTGAGGAATTAGGGATTAGGGACTGGGGGTTAGTGAGTTTTTGAGTTCTTGGTTTTGGGGTTTTGGAGTTTTGGAGTTTTGGAGTTTTGATGTTCTTGGTAATTTGCAATATAGATAATAGACAAAATCAATGGCGAAGAGACTGTTCTTTGTAATCCCGCATTATACAGTGAAAGCAAACTCTTCAATATTGCTTAACCGCGAAGCGCGCAAAGAGCGCCAAGGCATTGCAGTATATTGTCATACTGAGTCTTGCTTTAGCGGGCGAAGTATCTCAATCACTAATCATTTGTAAATATTAATCAAAAGTCATACGCAGATTATTCGTCGGTCATCCTTTAGTGAATTCGTGCATTCGTGGTTTTGGAGTGCTTGGGTTTTGGAGTTTTGGGGTTTTGATGTTCTTGGTAATTTTCAATCTTGGTAATCTTGCTAATTTGCAATCTTGGCAATAAATAAATCGAGGGCGACGATGGCCTTAAATTCCCCTCTTTATAAAATTCACAACAAATGCCTAAAACACGCAATCGACATAGTCATTTCTTTACTTGTAATAATATTTATCCTGCCGTTTTTCTATCTGTTTATTTTTATTTACAATATCATCTTCGACCGCGGGCCTGTAATTTATAAACAATTGAGATACGGATATAAACGAATACCTTTTTACATTTATAAATTCCGCACAATGAAATATCCGCCGAAGGAATATGATACAAACGGCAAACTGATACAAACTGAAAATTCAGATGAAAGATTAACGGCTCTCGGAAGATTTTTACGCAACCGATTTCTCGATGAACTGCCTCAATTCGTCAATGTACTCAAAGGAGAAATGAGTATTGTAGGTCCCCGTCCGCACGAAATAAATCACGACAATGAGTATTCGGGTTCAATCGACAATTACCGGTTGAGATATACGGCGCTTCCCGGAATTACGGGACTCGCTCAAGTCAACGGTTTGCACGGCGCTGTGAAAGGACACGGTAAAATGGCGGCGCGTCTCGAACTTGATCTGTATTATCTCGAAAACTGGTCGCTGCTTTTAGATATTAAAATTATGATTAAGACTTGCAGGATGATGGTTAGAGTTAGGGATTAGGGATTAGGGACTGGGGGTTAGGGGTTAGAGTGTTTTTGGGTTCGTAGTTTTGGGGTTCAAGGTTCTTTGTGCAATTAGGGTCTGGGGACTAGGGAATTGTCATAATGAGTCCCGCTTTAGCGGGGGAAGTATCTCTTAGTCAGTTAAGTAAATCAAATAGTCACTCAGATTCTTCGTCATTCCGTCTATGTCGGATTTCCTCAGAATGACATAATGTTGCATTTCGTGTCCATCATACAACGTTTAAAGTAAAAAAATAATCATGTTGTCATTCTGAATCCCGTCGCAGACGGGTGAAGAATCTCTGACATAAATATTTTTCGTCGTCCCGTCTTTTGGGGTTCTTAGTTCTTGGTAATTTGCAATTTTGTAATCTTGGTAATCTTGTAATAAAAGATCGAAATTGATTTTCATGTATCCGTCTTTGCGAGGAATGAGCTGGTAAGCGAATGACGAAGCAAACTCTTAAATATTATCAACTGCTAAGGGCGTGAAGAACGTTAAGGCCTTGTAGAATAGTGTCATAATGATCAGTCAAGGGACTGATGAATCAGTCAAAGTCTGATGAATCAGTCAGAGTCTGATGAATCAGTCAAGGGACTGATGAATCAGTCGGAGTCTGATGAAGTATCTTCAATTCGATTAAAGTCATACTTTCTTTTCATAATAAAAACCCCCTTAATATTCGGGGGTTATTATATAATTCGAGTCATTTGTTTTTTTGTTTTCTCGTAACACTCACGTACTTTTATTCAAATAATTTTTTAACTATATCTTTTTTATCTATTCTATGAACTTTAGACAAATCGCTCAAAATATTATTAAGAGTTCCTATTTTTATAGAATCATGATTTGGAATTGTAATATGATGCAGCCTATCTCCTAAATCAACTGTTAATCTTATATGACTTCCCTTTTGACGCGTTATATTATATCCAAATTTCTCCAAAGCTTTAATTAATTTCTCCGCTGAGATATCACGTGGAATTTTCATGCGGATAACAATTCTTCTTTTATATAATGGAGTCTTATAATTAACGGCTTTTCTTCTTCATCGAAATGGCAATTGACCGCTTCAACAATATTTTTCTTTAGTTCTTCCATTGTTTCAGCCTCTGTAAAAATGGAGTAATCCAATGCTTTCGCCTCATATCCTCCGTCAAGCGAATCTTCAACAACAAAAATAATTTCATTTTTCATTTTGCAGCTCGTTTGTTAATTATTACTCTAAAAATATATTAAAAATTAATATCCGAGACAATGACTTAAATAATATGACCGCCTGGCAGTCCGGCTGTCGGTAGGAAGTCTAACAAATATTGTCTTTGCGAGGAATGAACTGGTAAGCGAATGACGAAGCAAACTCCCAAGGCGTAATTCTGAGTTATCCAAGGATTGGCGTATATGCTTACGTCGATCATTTAAATATTAAAAAAGCAGATTCTTCGTCATCCCGTCTTTGGGGTTCTTAGTTCTTGGTTTTGAAGTTTTGGGGTTTTGATGTTCTTGGTAATTTGCAATTTTGTAATCTTGCTAACTAGTAATTTTGTAATCTTGTAATAAAAAACCGAAACTGATTTGTTATGTATCTGTCTTTGCGAGGAATGAGCTGGTAAGCGAATGACGAAGCAAACTCTTAAATATTATCAACTGCTAAGGGCGTGAAGAACGTTAAGGCCTTGTAAAATAGTGTCATAATGACCCCGCCAACGGCGTGGGAAGTATCTCTTAGTCAGTTAAGTAAATCAAATAGTTACTCAGATTCTTCGTCAATCCGTCTATCTCGGACTTCCTCAGAAAGACACAATACTGCATTCCTTGTTCTTAATACATGTGCGCGCGATTAATCAAAGCGCGAAACTGAAAGAAATGCCGCCGCTGAAGTCTTTGAAGTTCATCATTCCGGCGAGGAGATGGATATGTTTGAAGAAGCGCATGCGGAGGGCTCCGTTAAAACGCTCGGCGTCGTTTTCAACTATCAATTCGATAAAGTCATACGGTCTATAAGAAACGCCGCCGAACAGACCGATGAATTGATAATCGGCGGCTTTGATAATATCTTTACCGTATCCCAAAACCGCTGAAACCTGTCCTAAACTTGTTCGAATTTTTTTGGCAACTACCATAAATGTCGAGTTAAAATGATTGGCGCTTTGAACCGAACTATAGGGATTATTGAATCCCACAGCCAGCGCAGGCAAATATTTATCTTCCTCAATTAACCGTATTTTTATGTTGAACATACGATCTACCGTATGGCTGTTACCCTTATAATTCAATTGACGAGTCGCTCGTACTCCTAGTTCAACAAACGGCAGATAATTAATCGAGACAAATATATTTAGCAAATCACGCTTACCTCTGGCATAATCCGTGTATTTACGATCTATGAAATTGACTCCCGAAGTTACTTTGGCATCTTCTCCGATATAAGGAACCGGAATCGAAAGCAAACCGTTCATGCCTGTCAGGGATTGCGAGTGTACGGGAAAGTTTAGCAAGAATAACGCCAACGGCAATAATAATTTTTTCACTTTAAGCTGAACGCGCTTTTTTAATTAATATATTATAAGCAATAACACAAAAATACTTAATATCCGTCCAAATCGGGTGTCTATCGTAAGAGTCCAAATATTTTTTTTCGGATTCCATAATGTCTTCGAGTGTTTTCGGCAAGTCGTAATAATACGGAGGGAATAATCCGGGTTTATATTTGATTCTGCGATTGCGCAATTCTTCTTTATACAAATAAAAATACTGCAAACTAATAGGTCTTACGCCAACAATTTTTAATTCTCCCCTTAAGAAATTAATTAACATCGGTAGTTCGTCAAGCCAGAGTTTGCGAAGCACTTTCCCCCAACTTGTTATTCTAAGGTCATTCTTAAATTTACCGCCTTCCTGTAAATTAGCCTTTTCATAAATAAATCTCTGCAAATATTCAGAATACGGATACATTGTTCTGAACTTATAAACTTTTATAATATTTCCGTCTTTGCCTACTCGCTTCAATTTAATCAAAGGACCGTAAGAAGGCGATTCGTCCGAAAGGGGATTTTTAATTTTTTTGGCGACAAAGTAGACGTTTGTACCGATAGATTTCAAGTTAATTACTTCAAAGCCGCAGTAATAGAGTCTTCCCAGCGTTTCGGACAACGAAATTACCCTTCTCTTTCCCTTTGTTAACGAGAAATATATTTGTTTAAATACAGAGATTTTGGGTATGACCCGGTTAAAAACAAAATCCAGGAAATAGAAAGCAAGCGCCATGTAGTAAGGATATTTTTCCATAAACTTTTTACGCCGCAGATTTATCGGTTCGACACAACCGACAAATACGCCGCCATCGATTAGTTTCTTATTTACCTGAATCAAATAATTATTTATTCTGCGCATATCATTGATTTCGTGCAGATTCATATAGAGTTCGATTGTATCCTCAGGCAAAACTTCCACGTTATAAGTATCGGATGATCGGTGCACAACGGATTTTCTGAAATCAACTCTGAAGAGGTCGATTGTGTCGTTTACAAACTCGAGCACTTCTGGAAATTTTTTAAGATATATGTTCGATAATTCGTCAAAGAAATACGGATTGTACGGATTCTCTTCCGGAGCGTATTTCCCGTTGTTTTTTTCAACATACTTCAACAAAGGTTCGTCGTATATTTCCGAAGCGCGCATTAATTTATAGTTGATTATATCCTCCCCGGGCTTCTTGAAAATTATGAAAAGAAACGTATTTACCAATACGGAAGAGATACCGAAGACATAACTTATACAGTAAGATTCGGCTGTTATATTAATAACAGGTTCCAGAAACAAGTAGACAGTCGTAACAAACACAATTAAAAGCAAATTGGATTTGATGTGCGTCCAGATAAATCTCCAAAAATTATCGTATCCGTTCCATCTGTTATAACCGTGAATCAATAAACCGGTTATAAACCAGAGCGTAATAAATATAGTAATTGCCAATAAATCGCCTTTTCCGAGGCTTCCGTTTCCGCGTATAAAATGAGCATACGAAATAATAGCGGCTATCAGCAGTATGTCTGCAATTAACAGCATAGGCGAAAAATTTACGGCTATTTTTTGTTTCTTTTCCTTGAAAAGAAAATCGAAAACGAGCAGAAATAATTTGAGAGAAAAAACAAGGGCTATTGTTCCGATTAGAATTATCCTGATTTCCGGAATAGATATATTTGTAAGATTCACAAGGAGAGTTACGGTGACCAAAATTACAGACGTAGTAATCAGGAGCTGTTTTGCATATTCGTAAAATTTTTTATTATTGGCGGTAGAATATTGCCGCGTCAAGAGGGAACTTATTAAAACCGAAGCTAAAAGTATAAGAATGACAAGAGGGTCGCCCGCAACGGGTTTTAGTTTACTTGTCAAAAAGAAACCGAATGAAAAATAGATAAATAAGTAAGTAAACAGGTCAAAAACAATTTTTGAGCCCATAATAAAATTTGCCCTTTATAAATAATATGAACAGAAAGAGAATAACGGAAATAATTTTAATTTTTTTGTTTATTCTTCAGGTCGGCTGTGCTCAGATTTCTAATTACCTGCCCTACGGTTTTATTCTCAAATCCGCCCTATTAATTATTCTACTGCCCTTTACGGTTGCCAGTTTAAAATCAAACGGTATCAAATACGCCACAATAATAAGGAAAGATAAAATTAAATTCAAATATCTGTTTGTAATACTTTTGATTTTTGTGATAAATCTGACTTATTCGTGTAATAAGGAGTTTGGAGCGCTAAAGCTGACAAATTTCGTTATAGGGACGCTGCCGTCAATTTTACTGATTATTTACATTAAAGAAATAGCCGACAAAACTTTCCTGTGCATATTAACTCCTTTCTTGTTCGCGGGCGGTATTGTATTCATGACATTTTTATTATTTACGGGAAGTTTTACTTATGCGGGGACTTATAAAATACTCAACCTGGAATACAGTCATGTAATTGCCTCCAGGATATTATCGCCACTAATTCTGTGGTTCAACTATTTGATTTCAACCGAGGAAAATAAAAATACAATTTATAAGATATTCTTCCCGGTTCTGTATTTAAATACAGGGTTGATTTTCATTGCGCATAGGGCGAGTGTGACAGGAGTTATTCTAATTACCATCTATTTTATCTTTGCAGGTAAGAATCGATTTATAACCGGCTGTTTATTGATTTCGTCATTAGTAACTGCCTTTCTTTTATTTCCTCAAAAGACGGAGAGGTACAAGAATCTTTTTTCCGCCGGAAATAAAAACGATTATTCGATAGAAAGCAGACTCGATCTCTGGGAAACGGCTATGGAAAAAATAAGGGAGAAACCCTTAACGGGTTACGGACTGGGAGGATTTAAATGTTCTACATATAAACCGTTTGTTCATATTTACAAATACCCTCATAATATATTTCTTGAAGCAGGGAGCGAAATGGGATTAACGGGAATAATACTGCTGATTTTTCTTCTTTACAAAATATTGATTTCCGCTTATCGAAAATCAAAATTCCTATTTTCGATTGCTCTGCTCGCTTTCTGGTGGTCTCTTTTCTCCAAAGACATTTCCACGCAGACGGTTTTGTGGATGTACGTGGGAATGATTGAGAAGCGGGTTAACGATTTTGATATACAACACGAATAGATTTATTCCTTATAATCTTTCAACTAATATGTTAACAATACGTTTTGCCGCATTTCCGTCCCATAATTCGGGTATGTTTCCTTTTTTAACATTACCCTTCATAATTTCTTGAACGTAATAATATGCGCGTTCGACATCTTCGCCGGCAAGATAGTTTGTGCCCTCTTCGACAGTTACAGGGCGTTCGGTAGTATTCCGTAATGTTATGCAAGGTATTCCCAACCAGGTAGTTTCTTCCTGGATTCCTCCGCTGTCGGTCAGTACAAATTTTGCTTCTTTTAATAAATTAATAAAATCCAGGTATCCAACCGGCTCGGATATAATAATATTAGAATTAAGCTTTTGGGACAAATTATATTTTGCAATATTTTTACTTGTTCTGGGATGAACCGGAAAAAAGACAGTAAGTTCGTTCGATATATTGTTTAACAGACCGATTATTTTATCAAGATTTTCCGGATTGTCAACATTTGACGGACGATGTAACGTAACCAGGCAATATTGATGCGGGGTAATATTATTTTTATTTAATAATTTACCGATACCGTTCTTATTCAAATAATATTTCAACGAATCAATCATTACGTTGCCGACGAAAAATATCTTTTCACGCCTTACGCCTTCATTAGTCAGATTTTTTATGCCGCTTGGTTCGCTTACAAATAAAAAGTCGGAAATCGAATCGGTGACAATTCGATTGATTTCCTCGGGCATATTTCTGTCAAAACTTCTAAGGCCCGATTCAATATGCGCTACCTTTATACCCATTTTAACCGCCGTTAGAGAACAAGCCAACGTTGAGTTTACATCGCCGACCACAACAACAAGATTAGGTTTTTCATTTAATAAAACTTTTTCAAACTCTATCATTATTTTGGCGGTTTGCTCGGCATGACTCCCTCCCCCTACTCCAAGATAAAAGTCCGGTTTGGGAAGTTCCAGGTCTTCGAAAAAAATCTTGCTCATTTTTTCGTCATAATGTTGACCTGTGTGAACAAGCAAATGTTCAATATGGAAGCCGTTCGTTGAATTAAATTCATCGATAGCACGCTTAAATGGAGCAATTTTCATAAAGTTTGGTCGGGCACCAACAACGGAAAGTATTTTCATAATAAATAGTTCTCATTATTATAAAACATACATAAGAAAATATAAAATGAAAAATTATTAAATGATTTTTTTATTTGTTGAAATGATGATTCGAAATCCCATAAAAGTATAAGTATCGCTCCACTTAGAATTAATAGAACTAAATAACTAACAATTATATTCTTTATTTGTCCATCTAATAAAAAAAACAAAATCAAAAAAAATGAAAATCAATAAATTAATATCAATTAATCTCATCAGATTATTTTTTAATTCAGTAAGCTTTTTTGAATGGAGCTTTTTTAAAAATTGATTATTGCAATTCATAAACAATGCAAAAAAGATCACATATAATAGTTTTCTTAACTTACTAATATCTAATATTGAAATTTAATTATATAATCTTTTTATTATATTTTTAATATTTTGAGATACAAATTGTTGAAACCAACGCAATACATTATTATTCCATCTTTCTGGATGAACATTTATCATTACTTTATCTGGCAATTTTTCTAAGTTTTGAATAATATCTTCTGTTAGTTTAAAATTGAACTTAAATTTCGAATTCCCTTTATCTCTGATATTTACATTGTTTCCATTCCATCTTCTACCAGTATCAGTGAGATATAAAACCTCTTTCCAATTAATGTCGAAATATGGTTCACCAATTATACCAAATTCCTTGTAATCGTATTTTTCCCAAACTTTCTTGTTATCCCATTTACTCAAAGGACTACCATGCATACAAATTGTTTTAACCGGCACAATTCTTCTAATTTTTTCTAAATTTGATTTAAATAATTCAAAAGCCCTATCAACATCACCTTGAGTAATTGCAAGCTCTTAGTAATGATAACCTATCTGAGGCCCGTTACTTTGTATTTCTTTCAGAAGACGTGGAAATTTTAGAAAAAAATCTTTACGGAAGAAATAATTTGCCATTATGCCAAGCCCTCTTTCATAGGAAGCCATTTGTGAGATGGATGATGACAGGCGATCTATGTCATGACGTATAATATATTTTTTAAATTCTGATAAATTTCTTGTTTCCTTTTGGTTTTGAAGAAATTTAATAAAATAAATAAAAACATTTAAACTTAAATCTCTCAAATGTGAAGGATTATTTAAACTGATATTGATAATCTGGGTTTTCTTTCATTATCTTCACACTATCAGGATAGTTCTCTATAAACCAAACCAAAAAAGTTGTAACATCTATTTTATCATTCAAAATTCGATATCGACGTCTTTGCCATTCTTCTTTCAAATCAGGCATCATGAGTAGCTCATCGATTTTCTGAAATAGCTTATCTGGTTCCGATGTTTGAATCCCATAAGTAAGACCATATTTGTGTTCCAGTTCTTCCAAATAACCAAGTTTGCCGACAAAATCATTAAAACGGATTGAGGGAACGCCCAGAACGGCAGCTTCTGCAGCCATTGTCTGACTGTCGCCAATATACATCGTTGCAAAAGCCATAGCATGGTGAATTTCTAAAGGATTTATTTTGATTCTGTATTGCTCAAATTCCGGTCCGAGTTCACGTTCGGTAGTTATATAAATTCTGCCGTATGGAGAGAGTTTTTCAATAATCTTTTGCACTATTTCCCTGTCAATTCCTTTTTTACCAATGTCGTGATGTGCTTTAAGCTTTGCAAGACGAATGATGAAATACTTTTCATCAGGGTGAGTTATTAAGTTTTTAACCTTATTAAAATCTGGAGTAAAATATTTAGGGTGCAAATATGCGAGCTCGTGAAGTGAATTATAAGCAATTACTTTATTACGATACTTACCAGAACTACAACACTCAGGGAGCAATATTGCTGTAGCATTAGGATAAGCATTATTTACAAATAAAGGAACCACTTCAGCATCATCTTCATTCAAACAAATTGAGGGGATATTTAATATTTTCCCTAACCGCGAATTTTCCCAAGAAGTGCCAACTAACAAAAAAGCTCTTGTCTTTTTAATAATGTAGGCATATTTAAATAATCGTAAGAATGCATCAAGGTATTTAATAAATCGATTAGAACTCTCCTTCCCGGATATTTTATAATATCTGAAACCTGAACTTTTTAACAGGTTTTCAAGTACATCTTTAGCCTTAATAGCGAAAGTAATCTCATTGCCCATTTCCAATAATCGGGCAGCAGGATTTTTTAAAAGATGAAAATGTGCAGGGTGCCCACAATAGAACAGAATATGCTTTTTACCAGCCTCTTTTGAGTACATGAGTTAATCTTTTAATATTAAATAGGGATTTAATTGATTCGTAAAAAATGCCATAAACAGGGCCAAAATCTTCTAAAGAAAATATATTATATCTTAAATCCTTTTGCTTAAATTTAACGAATTCTTTTATCTTGGGAAGTGATATTCTTCCGCTTAAAAACCATAAAATATCACCGAATAATAACCATCTTACTTTTTTACCTAATTGATAATTTTGTATTTCTTCACAGTCCCCCAACATTGCTAATTCGTATAACAGGTAAGGAAAATCTACACCAGAAAATATTGCTGTCTCTAGTGAGCCCCAAAATCTTGGATTAATTTCCATAAGTAATGGATTATTATTTCTTTTATCTATCCTAAACTCAACCATTGCGACACCGTGCCATTTCAATTCTTCTAATAATTTTATTGCATATGTCTCGATTTCAGGGAATCTAACCCCTTCGCTAAGGGTACTTGGCCCTCCAGAAATAGGATATTCCCTTAGTCTTTTATGTGTGAAAAATGCTCTAAAATTCCCCTTATTAAATAATAATGATACACCATATGCACCCCCATGCGGAATAAATTCTTGAATTATCGGATTAGGATAAGATTCACTGACAATTTGATATTTGTACTTTAGCTCAGACCAATTATTTACAACTTGTATACCTCTTGAGCCTGAACTAATTCTAGGTTTAATGACTATAGGCAAACTAAAAATTTTTTTTAATTCATCTAAACTGCCATTGATTTCAGATGAAAGTACACTCTTAGGATGAGGAATTGATAATTTCCTACATAATTCAAGTGTCTTTTCTTTGTCTCTTGCTATATTAAATGACTCAATAGGTGGAACCACACATTTGGTGTATTTAGATATTTGGTCTAGGTTGTTTGATATTATTTCTGTACATTGATCTCTTACAGGAATAATTAAATCTACCTTGTTATTGGCTATATAATTTAATATAAAATTTAAAAACTCTTTCTTATTTGAAGGAGAGGGATAAATGATTTTTTTCTTTACAAATTTTGAATAAAAAGAAAAACTCTTAAATTCTTCTCCTAATGTTATATCAAATCCTTTTCTACCCAAAGACCTGACTATTGACAATGCTGCTCTAGATCTTCCGTCTAATATAAATACTTGCCCCATAATCTTTTATTGGATAATATCTTAAATTCTTTTAGTGATGAGCATTTTATAATTCTATTTTTTTTTACTAAAAAAATTTCTTTAGCCATTTCTGCAAGGGGCAAATCATCGCCACTATCTGTATACAAAGCATCAATATTTTGTAAACCTAATTTTTTTAGCTGATTTTTTTTTTCATAAGAATAGCAATGTCTATCAATCTTAGGATATTTTTTTGAATAATCTAATGTACTACCAATTACCCGTAAATTAGGAAAAACATATTTTATATATATTTCAAACGAAGCACTTATTATTAAAACAAAATAATTTGCTTTTATATAATTATTTATAATTTCTAAAATATTTTTATTTAATGATATAGTCTTAGAAAATTCTGCTGACTTCTTTTCTAATGTATTTTTATTTATGCCTTTTAAAAAAAGGAATAACCCAATATTTTTTAATTTTTTATTGGATATAAATCCTGTTTTCCTACAAATTTTGAAAAATAAATAAATTATTAATTTAAAATAAAAAATCTTATCATTTTTACCCATGTATTTATAAAACATTAAATTAGTATCATTTATAGTAACTGTTTTATCAAAATCAAATACAATTATTTTTTTCATTTAATATATTTGTTTACATAATCTTTAATCGTGGTGAATTCACAACTTTTCCTTAAAAAAAATATTAATTCAGATTCGTATAATTTTTTTGCATTAATTCCTAAATTTTTTACTTTAATTTTTGACCTTATTATATCTTGTAATAAACTTACAATGTAATTTTTTGATTGTTTTTTAATTATTCTTAAATCTTTTTTCTCATCCAAAAACTCATTTGGATGAATTAAAAAAACAATGGGTTTATCAGTAATTTTGCTCTCTAAATATAATAATCCCCTGATTAACATTGTAATTCTAGGCAGCACTCTAAGGGTAGTCCCTATATAAGGAATTATAAACGAAGAAATTGGTACCTCGACTAATTGGCTATCCCCTCTTTTAAAAATATTGTAGTAGTTTACTCTGTAAGGACACCTTGGTGTAAGTAACCATTTAATTTTATTTACAGAACCTGATGATAAAAAAAAATCAAATCTTTGTGATGCAACTGAACTATCAATTCGAAAGCCTGTTTCTAATAGTGCCACTGATGTTAATTTACTAACTCGTAAAGCGGGAGCACGAAAAGAAATTACCTCCTCACCTGAAATGTCCTCAAGAAGTTTTTTCGAATATTCGAGGTGTTCCTTTTGCATATTTAGAGGCATTATATCAAATCCATAACATCTATCATGCAATTTACCATGTGAACCCACTTCATGACCATATTTTAGTACCATTTTTACCACATCAGGCACCAATTTAGCTATATATGCTGTAAAAAAAAACGTTGATTTAATATTATATTTTGCATATAAATCAAGTAAAATAGGCATACCTTCACGGTATACTTTAATTCCAGTTTCATCTCGTAATGAATTGTGCCAAATAGAAGTAGTTTCAACATCATTTGTAAATAAACAAAATTTTTCAGTAATCATCTTTCGATTTAAGATTTTCCTTTTTATTTTTTGATTAAAAGACTCAGCGCTAGAAACATCCAGGCGTTAGACCAGCGCATGTAAGATATTTTGTTTTTATAAAAACGATGAACCTGATAATAAAAATATCCCGATTCGTCCTGCATATTGTTTATTGTCCATACTGCAACTTTAGCTACTAATTCAAGACACCTAAAATTTTCTGATTATCGACAGCAACAACAAAAATGGGTTCATAATTTGGTGTATTTCTGTATGCTTCATACATTTCAGGTGTTTGAAATGCATTGCCATAAGGGTGGTTTAATACAAAATCAGACCATGTTTGTTTATCAACTTCGTCAGGACTATTAACTAAATTCAAAGTTTTCATTAGGTATATTAAAAATATTTCTTTTAATAAATATATTTCATTATAAATATGAAAGGTGTAGCACTTTTGCTATTATAGAGGAAAATCTTTTTGCGTGATAAATTAGATCAACTCAGTAAATGCGCGCAACATCCAAGCTTGTCCCCATCTCATATATGGAATTTTGTTTTTAATAAAACGATTTTTCCGATATATAAAATACCCTGTCTCTAATTGCATGTTATCAATAGTCCATTCAGCGATTTTGTGAGCAAATTTATCATAAATTTGACCGTATTCTTGAAGCATTTTAAAAGTGATTATACCTTGTGACTGATTATGTATATCAACAGGATAGTTTTTTGGTATTCTCCATAAAGATTGTCCATTTTTAAAGAACTGGTTTTCATAATAAAACCTTAAACCTTTTTTAAGGGCATCTTCCCATTCTGAACAACTATATTCTAAAAGGTTTTTAATATTATAAATACTTACTAAAATATACCCTTGATGAAAATCTATTTGTTCTCTTTCTTTACCTGTTTTTATATCAAAACTATAATTCCATCTTCCATCCTTTTTCTGCTTAGATACAACAAAATTGACTAAATCTATGCATATTTTTTTAAAATAATTATCTTTATTAAATTTATAATTAATTGCTAAAATCTCACCAGCAAACAAACTTGCATTATAACAAACATCCTGTCCTAATGGTGTGTAACTAAAACATTTACCCGAATCATCCTCGTACATATGCAAATCATTCACTATAAATCTTGAAGAACTATTAATAATATCTGGAATTTTTTTATCACCCGTGATTTTAAAAAATTGATACAACCCTTTAATCACAGCAGCCGTAGCAACGGAAGAAGGGATCAAAGAATTAACATATTCTTTTGGAGTTGCCCAGGGGAAATTATATCCCCAACAATATCCAGAGTATCCTTTAGAATAATTTTCAAGTAACCAATTATAAAAAAAATTGCAATGATTTTTAAATTTTTCGTTTTTTGTTTTTACATATAGCATTGAATATGATTCTAAAAATAAACCCATAGCCTTAGAATTAAAATCTTTTCTGATTCCTAATATTGGTCTAATGTTAATAGGATTACGCTTTTGAACTTGAGTTAATATAATAGCTGGCCACCTACCTAATTTTTGAAAATTGAATCTCGAATTCAAAGTATCATAAGGATCATATCCCTTGAATCCTTCCGATTCAATATAATTAATTAGTTTAGTTAAAGAATATTCAATTTTTTTCATGTACCAATTCTTCAATTATCTTTCCTATTTTATCAAATACTTTTTCAGATGTGAAGTTTTGTTTAGCATAAAAGTAATTAGATTGGCAAATTTCATAATAATTAGTAGAATTAGACAATAATACAATTTTTTCAAAAACCTCATTAGGATCTGTACTATATACTAAATATCCCATTATTCCATCAACAAAAAAATCTTTTATACCACCCACTGGTCGCGTTACAATTGGTAGCCCTGCAGCCATGGCTTCCAAAACACTTATGGGTAAACCTTCCTTATAGTAAGTCGGAAAAACCAACATGTCAGCTTTTTTTAGCAATTCAATTTTTTCATTTTCATTTAAATGTCCTAATAAATATACATCATTCAATTTTTCATTATGTATGTACTTATTAACCTCATAATATTTACTACCACTACCAGCAATAAACAATTTATATTTTGGATGAATGATTTTTAATTTTTTAAATGCTTGCAATAAAATAAAAATTCCTTTCTCTTCTTCGATTCTTGCAAGGTAAAGAATATTTTCAGGTTTATCTAATTTTTTTGTTTCAATGAATTCTTTAGTAATAGAATCAAATATTTTATTAGATACAGGGTTATAACTAACGAAAATCGGTTTATGGTATCCAACTAATTTTATTTTTTCCTTAAATTCATTTGCAAGTACAATAATTGTATCTGATAAAAATAGTAATTTTATAAATAAACTCATTTTTAAACACTTATCATCGAATCCATGTATAAATAATAATACTTTTTTCCTAAATATTTTAGATATTAATATAAACAAACCATCTCTAATTAAATTTGATTTACTAAGTGAGGTGTTAATAAATAATAGATCATAGTTATATTTAAATAATAAAATTATAAACTTTATATAATCAATAATTTGTTCAATAATTATTTTAATAATACGATTATATTTTTTTCTTGAACCACGTTTAAATAATTGATATTTAAAATTGCTGGGGAAATTAAGTAAGGTATTACAAAAATTTGATACACCACCTTCCTGTTTATAAGGGCCTGTAACTAATATATTTATTTTTTTAGACATTTAAATTTATATTTAGTATTATTTTCGCATTATAAATAATAGTAAATATAAATATATTATTATTTTAAATATATTCTTAATTATTCCCTATATAAATTAAATTATTTTTTGCTATTTATTTTTATTTTCACATATTAAATGAGTAACTACTTTACTTTTAATTCTTTTATTATTTATATTTAATATATGGTAATCATCTATAATTTTACCAGAAGGCAATTGAATAATATCAAGATATAAATCTAATATTTTACTAGAAAAAACAATATTTGAAGAAATTTTTTTTGAATCATTAAGGTGTTATATATTAATTAAGAAACTATAATATATTTAATTTTCTTTTTTTCTTTAGGGTAAAAAAATAGAAAAGCAAACCAAGTTAAAATATCTCGGATCAAGAAGTATATTACTAGATTAGTTCGATATAAAAATTTCCTATTTATTTTCGGAACCTTTTTAATCATTGCTCTAAGTAAAATTGCTGTTAAATATAAAAGCAAAATGGATAAATTTTTTATTAGCAACATGAACAAGACTATTATAATCAATAATATACTAGTATAATTAGTCCTTACGAAATATTTCCATTGAAACTTATTTAAAAAATTATCTCTCATTAAAACTGAGCGATACAATTCATTACCATCAAATAACATTTTCCATGTTCTTTTCACATCACTATAGGAAATTGTATGATGAATCGCCATTAACTCTTTCTTCCTTATCAAATAAATACCTAAATTTGCTAATCTTATTGCAAAATCAATATCCTCATTTTTCCTAAGTTTTTTTCGCATACCACCAACTTTTAGCCATAAATCGCGTTTAATTAAAAAGAGCCCACCTGTTGTGAATTCAATATTATCATTAACTAACACTTGATGATAATTTTCTGTGTTTAATAGTTTTCCGCTATAATCATAATAATAATTACAAAATTGACCAGAAACAAAATCATATTTCAAGCCACTTTCTTCATTATATACTTTTTTTAGAAAATCACTTTGAATTTCCATATCCCCATCAATAAAAAACAAAACACCCCCTTTTGATTCATATGCCCCTACATTTCTTCCTATTGCTGCATTGATATCACCAGTCAGTTTAAAAATTCTTACTCTTTGGAATTTCTTAACCCTCTCGATGCTATCATCAGTAGAATTTGAATCAACGTAAATAACTTCATATCCTTTTAAATTATTATATTCAATTGTTTTGAAAATACTCTCAAAACATTTTGTGATTTTCCAACCTTCATTACGACCAATAACAATAAATGAAATCATGTTAAACTTTATTAATTAGTTGATTTTTTCGCTTGAAAGAGTTATATATTACATTTAATATTGTTAAATAAATTGCTATCCAATATGCACCTGAACCACCATCTCTGACATATCTATAAAAACCAAATACTTGCGCTGAAGTTGAATGAATTATTAAAAGTATTATTAAAGATGATGATATTATTAAGATCTCATATCGATATACGTTAAATAAAGTAAGATGTTTATAAAGTTTTAATTGCTTGTGAATTAAGTTCCATAAAAAAATAAATACAACAATTCCACCTATAATACCCCCTACCATTATTAGTGAAGCATTACCAACGTGCCCATCATGTATTTCCATCCCAACTTTAGAAAAACCCCATCCAGTAATTGGGCGATCTTTAAATTTATCTAATACTGGAGATAGCCGAGAAGTTAATCTAATATTAGTACCTCCTAATGTTGGATCGCCTTGTAATAACAACTTCAATGTCTCAAATCTTTCTAAACTTGCAAAAAATTGTTGCTTAGCTATCGGGATTGTACTTACCATAATAATCATTACAACAAATAAACTGAAAATAATTTTGGGAGTAGTAAATTTTTTTGTAATAAATGTATCAATTATTGTTAGAATTATAATATAAGCAAAGAAAGCAAGTATCCAACCCCTAGTTGCCGTGATAAATACTGATAATAAAGAAACAACAAATATAAAATATAAATAATTTCGTTTGAAGCCATTCATTTTAGTGTAAAGGTAAAAGGGAGCTAAAATGAAAGCATAAAATGAAGAATAGACAAAATATACAGGGCGTAACATCCTTTCATAATTTTCAAAAGTTGTGGAATCATCATAACCAAGTGGGATTGTTCCTCCAAATAAAGTATGAAAACTTTGCCCTATTATTAAATTATATACTTGACTAATAAAATTTAATACAACAAATATTGATACAATCCTAAAAAATTTTACTAAATCTGCCATACCCTTTATCATATATGGCATAACAAAGAAGATAGGAAAAATAAAAAATGTTAGCCCAAATTGATACAAATATCTATAACCTGTTCTACCCCCCCCCTCGATTCCCAAAATTAAACCTTCAATAAGAAGGAAGATTAACCAAATTAAGTAAGGTATGCTGGATTTAGCATAAAATACTTTGATATTATTATAATGAGATTTTTTAATAACAATTTTAAGTACAGCAATTATTATAAAAAATTGAAGAAAAGAAAAAACAATAGGTCCAACTTTTATTATCGATTCTGTTTCCTTCCAAAATAAATTCCCTGGATTATCAACAAATAATAAAACAAAAAAAACCCAAAAGTAATCATTTTGAGGTTTATCAAAATAAAATAAAATTAGCGTTGTGACCAAAAAAAACGTTTTTAGAGCTGGAACAAAGTAAATTGCTACAATCGATAGAAATAATAAAATGAATATTTTAATAAGGTCGCTTTTTATTTTCATAAAATGATTAAAATTGTTTTAAAGCAAATTTGACTTGGTTTTCCCAAGTAAATTCATCTTTAACTCTACAGTACATCTCTTCTATTATTGAGTCTCTGTCCCTCTCATTCTTAGTATAATAATTAATCTTTTCTTTTAATTCGTTAATATTTTTAAATGTTACTATATTTATGTTATCAAAGACTTCTAATAACTTTGGACTAAAATCAATAATCTGAAAGCCCTTAGTCGCTGCAATATCAAAAACACGTGGCTGAAAAGAAGTAAATATTTGTGGGCTTGGTATATTTAAATTTATCATAGATAATGTGTAAAGTTTGCATAATTTATCATAAGATAATCGAGGTCCCTGGTAAGCTTCTTTAATCTTTGGATAAAAATGAAAGCGATATTTCCATCCTTCATCCCCCCATATTTTGACATTATATCCTTCTAATTGACCTAAAATTCCAGCTCTATAAGCTCCCTCAGCGCTTTTATAATAACTACCTCCAGTAAAAGATACTTGACATTCTAACTCTTTTTTCTCATCCTCACTAATCGAAGATATATCTATAGGATAAAACTTTTCTGGATCATAACCGCCATAAAATCTAATAATTTTAGGATTCTTGCATAAATTATAGATTATTTTGTCCCATACAGGTTCAGGATTAAGAAAAATATCATAGTATTGAAGTGTCATAGGGAAAAATTGATCTCTCCTCGGATCTGGATCACAAGGATTATCAGCTACAAAACATATCATTAAACATTTTGTTTCTTCTTTTATCTTCTTAACAGTCTCAGGGAACAACCCACTCCCGCTGTAATTAAAGAAAATATCCGGTTTAAAATCTAAGATTTGTTCTATAAAGTCATTATTAAAATAAATTATTTTATTATAAACAGCCTTTTCATATATGTAAGGGAATTTAGCTTTCCTTGCTATTCTATTTATTATTGGAGCAGAGAATTTCTTGGTAGTAAAAGTTTTATACCCAAGATTAATAAATACTTTTTCTATTGATTTTAAGAATCCACCTGGAAAACTATTATTTGGGAAAGCGATTTTCATTACAAAAACTCCAAAGTATCAATGAGTAATTTTTTATTATTTAATGATGTTAAATAAAGTAGACAGTCTTTTTTATCTAATAAAGAATTTTTTATAGCAATAAATCCACAGTTTACAGGTCTTTCTTCACCTGGATAACAATATTTAAAAATAAAATAGTTTTTAAACCCAGCTTTTTCTAATAAATTTTTAATTTCATTTTTATCGAACAGAGATTTATGTAATTGCGCTAACCATTTTGTATTACTACCTTCTCAATCTGTTTCCGGGTCACCGTGAGTATATCTATAAACTTGGTACAATGTAAATTCTCCCTCAACATAGAGTTTTGCTACTTCTGGAAAATATGGTATCCCTAAGTAACAAATTATCCCACCCGGTTTTAAAATGTCTTTACATCTCCGTAAATGCTCTATTCTGTTTTTTCGATATAAATGTTCAAAAAATGCATTACTGAATATCTCTCTTGCACAATTGTTACTAAATATTTTAGGACAATTTAAATCTTCAATTAGATCAACTCCTTTAGATAATTGAAAATCAACATTAATATACCCAATTAATGGATTTGAGCCGCATCCAAAATGAAGCCTGATATTATTGAGTTTCCCATATTTTAATTTCTTTTTTAAAAAGGAACTATGTAACCTACGCTCAACACGCCAATAAAGAGCTTGGAAAATTTTATTTATCATTATTTAACCATGGTTAATTGTAATAATTTTTTCGCAGAATAAAAATTAATTAAAAATTATTTTAATTATTTTTCAAAAATGTTCTTAACTATTTCTTTTGAAAGGTACAAACGGTCAGCTCTTCCGTGTAATCTATTTAACTCAATAAAATGATTAAATCCAAAGAAGGCAAAAATATTATCCCATACTTCTTTGCTCACTTCGTTAATATGATGATAATGCGGTTGTCTATTTCTATCTGCTGAAGAAAACCAGATTACATCGGCATGAGCTGTACAGAGATCAACAATTTTACTTGCAAAAAAAGGTTCAATATGTTCAATAACTTCAGTACACATTACAATATCAAATTTCTCATTTAAGTAATTCATTTTTCTCAAGTCTTCATTAATAATTTTTTCCTTTGGAATCCCAATATCTAATAATTTATTGTAACCTTCTATTGTTCCCTCGACTGCTATATAATTTAGTTTATTTATTTCAAATTGGCGAGTAATCTCCCCCCCCCAGTACCTAATTCAAGCACACTATCAAAGGTTTTACCAAAAAGATTTTGATATACTTTCTGCATATAGTGATAAATTTCCTCACCAACATTTGAATCTGGATGACCTGTGCACTCTGTTTTAAAATATTTTTTCGGATAAAATGAATTTATATCAAAATAATGAAAAGAATATGGGCAGTTCAAATTATACCACCATGTATTACCAAACTTATGATAACCCCTATCTTTTTTCTCTTTATTATCATAGATAGGTAAATTAATATATTCCTGTATTTCTATAATACTAAAACCATTTTTTTCTTTTATTGAAACTAAAGGGTGACGTTTCGCCTCATTGGATGAAAATATACCAACTATATTTTTAATACTATAGTTATGTTTTTTTAGTATCACCCAGATTCTCTTAATTGGACGCAAGTACTTCGCAAATGGTATCTTCATTTTTATCCTATTTTTAATAATAAATTTCGTTAATATACATACGATGATTATAGAAAGAATATCATTTATAAAATCTTTTCATAATTCGTTTATCAATTTTTTTCACAATTTCATTCCAATTTAAATTATTTTCTGCAAATTTTTTCGAATTAGAACAATATTTTTGCAATTGTGCTGGGTTATTTATCAACCGCAATAATGCCTGTCCAATCTCTTCCGGCTTTTCAGGAGCAACCAAAACACTGAATTCTTCTTTTATCAAAATATTACTAATTGACGTGTATGGCGAAGTAATTATTGCATTAGCAAAGTATGCAGCCTCAGAATAAGCAATTGCAAAACCCTCAAACCTAGATGGCAATAAGAATATTTTAGCTCTATTATATAAATTATATAGCTCTGGTTTATCCAGATTTCCTAAAAACTTAATTCTTTTGGATAATTCCGGGTGCAGCACCATAAAATTATTTATTTCAGCAGAAAAATCTGGGACAATTGGACCAGCAAGTTCTAAATTCCAGTTATGTTGTTTTGCAGTTTCAGCAAATCCTTTGAGGAGATTAAGTGTATTTTTTTGGAATGTGCCTAGTCTTCCAACTGTTATTATTAAATTTTCTTTTTCTTCGAAAGAATTCACTTTAATATTACTTTGTACAAAATCTACTGTATGACCATTATAAGCAACAATAATTTTATTCCTAAAAAAAGAATACTTATTCTCAAAATACTTCCTACTTTCTTCATCCTCCACACTGAACAAATCAATTTTTTTAATAAAGAGATTTTTGATTAGGAATTTTTTAATCCTCCACTTAAATGTCTCGTTTGGTTTTGCCAAAAAAGAAACTGGAACAACCTTCTTATCGAAAATTTTTTCCCATGGATAAATACCTGAAGAATGGCAATTATCCATCTTTAAGTATACAAAACCTTTCGGGTTGCGTAATTTATAAATATATGCTGCAAGCAGACTCTCAAAACAATGCAAGTGAAATATGTTAAGAATATCAATATTTTTACCTTGTTTCAAAAAGTATGAAATCGTACTAATATCTTTACCTAAAAAAAGCTTCACTTCAAGAATCTCAACATCTAAATATTTTTTAGAAATTAAAAAATCTCCGCTTTTTCTTGTTAATATTTTCGATTTGTATCCAAGACGCATAAATCTAAATGGAATTTGTCCCGGATCTTTCCAAAAATGAAAATCCTCATACCCTGGGAAAAATGTCAAAAATGTCTTCGTTTTCATCAAATATATTTTTGAATTGGTTCAGGAATTATTGGGGAAATAAATTTAATAAAATACTTATACCCATTAGATTGAAGATATTTGTGTGTGAAGAAGTACATCAGAAATAAAAGTATTTGAATAAACACAGTGACAATATTCGATAAAATTATATTTAAAACTAATATTGAACATAAAGTAAATATAAGTGTGGTAAATATTATTATGATTAAATCATATATTAAATTCTGTTTAATAATGTTTTCTTTTATAAAAAAGATACTCACTAAAAGTCCAATTGCAGTGCTTGTTATTTGGCTAATAATCAACGCTTGAATACCAATCTTAAATGCTATAAATGCACCAATTATTACAAATATTTTTTTTACTGTATCAATAATTAGGGATAATTTGCTTTTACCAAGAGCATTTAAAACGTTTTGGTTCAGTAATAAAAAAGGAAATATAAATCCATCCAAATAAAGTAATTGCAAAAAGGGGATGCTATTTGCCCATTTATTTGTTAATAAAATTAGTATCACCGGTTTTGCTGATACAATAAGCAAGGCAGTTAACGGCAGTAAAATAAAAGCTAAAGAAATGGTTGTTTTTCGATAAGCATTTGCAAAATCAATTGGTTTATCTTGCAAACTTGAAAACGCTGGGAAGGCAACCCTACCATAGGAAATGGTTATTCTTCTCACAAATATCTGATAAAACCTATCTGCGTTTGAGAAATATCCCAATTCCGTTGCACTATAAAATTTTCCAATAAGAGGATAATATATTTGGTCTAGCAATATCGAAGTGAATCCTTGTGCAAAAATATTAACACCATATTTATACAACAACTTAAATGACTCAATAGAAAAAACCATAGAAGGCTTCCATCTATTGAAAATCCAAAATAACAAAACAGATAGCAAGGAACCAGCAAGAGTTGGATAAACTAACGCCCAAACTCCAAAACCATTATATGCCATAAAGACACCTAAAACACCAGATATGAGCGCAGAGCACATCCTAATAAAAGCAGGAATCTTGAATTCTAAATTTTTGGTAAGAATTGTAATATGAACTGTGATAAGAGCACTAAAAACTACTCCTATAGAAGCTACTCTTGTAATGTCTTTAACAATCGGTTCATTATAAAAATTAGCAATTAAACCAGCAGAAAAAAAAAGAACTATATACAAAAATATGGAAGCGATAAGATTGAAAAAGAAAACGGTAGAGTAATCCCTCTGATCACTATTCTTCTTCTGTATCAGAGCCATTGAAAAACCACTCTCTGCAATAAGTGTTGCAAGAGCGATAAATATCGTAACCATCCCTGCTAAACCATAATCCTTTGGAGATAATTTTCTGGCGATAGCAATTGTAAAACCAAACCTAACTACATATACGCCAAAAGAGTCAACAAAACTCCAAATTAAAGCGCTGAGGCTTTTCTTCTTCAAATCCACTAATGTATTTTTCCCAAAATAGCTTTTATACTAAATTTTATAAAAAACTTTGAAAAGAATATTTTCGGATATTCCTTCCATGCAACTTTCAAATATCTTAATGCAGTATAAAAATCTTTTTGCGTTTTAAATACTTTATAAGCAATTCGAATACAATTTCGAGATGCCTTTTCTTGTAAAATTTTCAAAGTTTTTCTTCGCTGAAACAAATTTTCTTCATAACTGGCTATATGATACTGTTCTTTTGCTGCTTCTATGATTTTATCGAATTTGTTGGCAAAATCGCTATACTCTGTTTGTTCCGGATGTATACGCCTTAATATCAAAGATTCACCAAGAATTGCTATAGGAAATTTTGTCAATACTTTTGGCCAAAATAGTTCATCTGTAGCTAGATAGTTTTCATCAAAAAAACCCACATTTCTTATTTTTTCCATATCAAACATCACACTGGAGCAAGGTATATAGGAACCGGTTTCTTTAACAAATTCATAAATTTGTCCCTTTTGAAATATTTTTGTTTCTTTGGTATGACTTTTACTAATTAATCGACCCTTTTCATCAATAAAATCTTCCAATCCGCCTACTAATGCGACATCCGGATGATTTTGTATGAAATTTATTAGCTTTTCAATTGAATTTAGCGTCAATTCATCATCCTGATGCAATATTATCAAATATTTTGTTTTACAATGGTAAAAACAATTATTCCAATTCTTTGGATATCCAAGATTGGTTGGATTTTTATAATATTCTATTATTTCAGTTTTAGATTGATATTCTTTAATAATATCATCAATTCCATCGTTAGATGCATCATCGATAACGAATATACTTTTTACTAAATTTCTTTGTTTTAGTATGCTATCAATAGCATTTCGAATAAATTTTTTTCCATTATATACAGGTATTGCTACGGTAACCATTAAAGAATTTTTCTTATCATCAGACATATTCAAAAACTGTTTTTCCTAAATTCCCTCAATTACTGTATTATTTAAGGCATATTTTGGGGTTAAAACGACCCTGCTCCGACAATACACCCATCTGCGATATAAGTTCCTTTTAATAGAACGGACCAGCACCCAATCCATACATGATTACCAATTTGAATTGGCTTGTCTTCGTTTATTCTTTCACTTTTTTATTATAAACAGGATGAGCATCTGTATCCATACAAGAATATCCCAGGAAAGAAGGTAATAATCACCAAAAGTAATTTCTTTAAAACAAGCTATTTCTGTCCTGGCAGTAATTAAAAAATTATTTCCAAAGGTAAGGATTGCCCCCTCACCTACGGCAATTTTCGTACCGGCTCCAAATCCAGCTCTTCCCTTAAAAATCACAGTACCTTCAACATTCCATAGAGAATTTTCATTCACATCATTAATACTTACATGTGCATAACCAATCGTAATCATCCCCCGCCTGATATTTTTTGATTCTAAAACGGCTTTACCTTTTATGCATTTCAATCGAACCTTATGCGTTAACCATACCGGAAGCTTAACGGCAATATGGAAAGGGAAATAATGAAAATTTAAAAGTAAGGTTTTTGGAAGACCTAATAGGGAAAGTTTATATTTTTTTAAATTCGTCTTTTGTTAAACACATTATAATATAATCCCAATATTTTCCATTTCTAAAATATGATTGAGGTAGTCTGCCTGTCTCTTTAAAACCTACTTTTTCATAAAGTTTCTTTGCATTGGGATTAAAGTCAGCAACTTTTAAATATACCATATTCATATTAAAATGATTGAATAAAAACTCGAGAATCATTTCATAACTTTTTTTTCCATATCCTTTTCCACGATATTCAGATAAAATATCCAAACCAATTTCACAGTTTTGATGTTGGTGATTAATAATTTGTATTCGCAGTCGTCCAATTATTTCTTTTGGTTTCTCAGCAAAGCAGATAACGTATCGCTTATCATTTTTATTTTTATGAAGATTTTTCCACCACTCAATCTGCCCTTCTTCGTCTACGAAATCAATGTTATATAAATTAATCCATGTTGAAGGATCATTATGTAACTTGCGTAAAATCTCTAAATCTTCTTTTTCTATAACTCGAAATGCAATATCTTTATAAATGAACATATGATACCTTATTTTAATGGTTTATTGCTCTGTTAAATATACTATGATGTCTTGTTCCGGTGCATCCGGATTGGGATCTAGTACTACTGAAGTGACCCCAATGTCTCTTGCAGCTTTGATCGAAAGATATTGATTTAAACCCGCACCGAAAACAAGGATAGTTTTTTTCATATTACAATAATGCCTGCATTACTTTTCTTGTAGCTTCCACTACCTTTTCCATTTCTTCATGTGTAAGTGAAGGATAAATTGGTAAACGAAGCAATTGATTGAAATATTTCATCGATCCTTGCATTTCTTCATCTGTTGCTAATCCCATATAAAATTTATTTCGATGTAAAGGGGTGTAATGAACATTTGCCATCACACCTTCTGCACGTAACGCATCCATTATCCAGTATCTGTGTTCGGGCGGAACAAGAATACCGAAAATATGCCAGTTGGGTACCGCACTATCGGTAACTCTGTTAAATTTAATATTGGGCAGGTCTTTAAGATTTTCATAATAAAATTTAGCAATCCTTGTTCTTTCTGCAGTTATCCAATCAGTTTTTTTTAGCTGCGTACATCCTAAGGCTCCAAGAATATTAGATTGAACAAACGAGCTCCCAATGGTTACATATTCATAAAAGCCCCTGTTTTTATTATCTATTAAAAAAGATTGTTTATTTGTCCCTTTTTCCCGAATAAAAATTGCTCGATCTACCAGTTCATCATCATTCGTTACCAATGCCCCCCCTTCACCTGTTGTAATATTTTTGGTTCCGTGAAAACTAAAACAGGTTACATCAGCGTATGTTCCAACTTTTCTCCCCTTATATACAGCACCAATGGATTGTGCAGCATCCTGCACAACAAAAAGATTGTGTTTTTTTGCAATTTCATTTATTATATCCATATCAGCGGGATTACCTGCATAATCCACAGGCACTATAGCAACAGTTTTTTTATTAATAAGCGCTTCAATTTTTTCGGGATTAATGTTTCCGTTATCTTCATATACATCGCATAAACGGATTTTCAGGTTGTTCAATAACGGTCCTAGTGCGGTTGAAGTGTAAGTAAAATTGGGAACAATAACCTCGCTGCCAGCGGGAAAGTTTTTTGCTTTAAATACCAGATCGAGAGCAGTAGTACAGCTGTTTGTAAATAGAACGTGCTTCATCCCCAGGTATTCGCCTAATTCCCTTTCGAATTGCATGCATTGAGGGCCATTACCCGAAATAAAAGTACTTCGTGCCGTTTTATCAATTGCCTGAAAATCTTCTTCATCAAGATAGGGTTTATGAATCGGAATTATTTCTTTTGAAACAGGCCTGCCTTCATTTATGGCCAAAGATTTGTCATTCATTTTCATGTCATTCGTCCCTTTTTTGTAATATAGGATTTTTGCAAGGCCAATTAATATCTAATCTTGCATCATTCCACTTTACTACCAGTTGTTGGTCTGAGTCCACATATTCTCCTTCATATGCCAATTTATAGTGAAAAACAGCTATTTCACTAATAACACAATATCCATTTACAAAGCCCGCAGGAATTAATACCGCTTTTTTATTTTTATCATCCAAAATCCAGCTATCCCATTTTAAATAGGTAGGCGAATTTTCTCTCATGTCAACAACTACTTCAAATATCTTTCCGTAGACACAAGAAACCAACTTCCAAGTTTTATGATCTCCATGCAGCCCTCTCAATACATCCTTTTTCGAAGTAGCAAATTTATCATGATTAAACATTAAGTTTGCTGGTAAAAAATCTTCATATATAATTTTAAAATAAGAAGTATATATATCACCTCTGTTATCAACATAAACGCTTGGTTGAAAAATAATTACTTCAGGCAATACTCCAGACCTTTCTATTTTTACATCTTTTATATTCATAGCTATATCCCTATTTTTTTCAAATTATCATAATCTGCTTTTACCATTATTTCCACTAATTCTTCAAATTTTGTTTTAGGTTCCCATTTAAGTAACTTATTTGCTTTATTATAATCACCCAATAATAAATCTACTTCCGTAGGTCGAAAATATTTAGGATCAATTTCAATCAAAATCTTACCACTATTTTTATCGACTCCTTTTTCATTAATTCCTTCTCCTTCCCAGACAATATTAAACCCAAGAATTTCAAATGCTTTATTAGCAAACTCTCTTACCGAATGAGCTTCACCTGTAGCTAAAACAAAATCCTCTGGTCTTTCGAATTGTAATATTTTCCACATTCCTTCCACATATTCAGGTGCAAAGCCCCAATCTCTTTTTGCATCTAAATTCCCCAAGTATAATTTTTCTTGAAGTCCTAACTTAATTCTGGCGGCAGATAAGCTAATTTTTCTTGTAACAAAATTTTCCCCTCGTCTAGGAGATTCATGATTAAATAATATACCATTACACGCAAAAAGATTATAAGCTTCACGATAATTTTTCACTATCCAGAATGCATATAATTTTGCTACACTATAAGGAGATCTAGGATAAAAAGGAGTGTTCTCATTTTGAGGTATTTCTTGCACTTTACCATATAATTCACTTGTTGAAGCCTGATAGAATTTCGTATTTATTCTCGTATTTTTAATAGCATCTAAAAATCTGAGCACTCCAAGAGCATCTACTTCCGCAGTATACTCTGGTACTTCGAAAGATATCTGAACATGACTCTGAGCAGCTAAATTATATATTTCATCTGGTTGAACTTTTTCCAATATCCGGTTTAGATTACTTGAATCAGTCATATCACCATAATATCCAAAAAATCTTTTTTCATCTTTATTATATTTATCAGCAATCGGATCTATTCTCTCAGTATTAAAAACACTAGCACGACGTATTATACCATGAACTTCATAACCCTTTTCAAGTAAAAATTCTGCTAAATAAGAACCATCTTGTCCTGTTACACCTGTTATTAATGCAACTTTATTACTCATTATCTCTCCAACATAATATTAAATTACTAATATAATTTACATTAAGCCAAAATCAATTTTTTTTCTTTTTCAAAAAATCATTTACCGCTTTTTGATTGCTGAGATCTAATTCTTTTGATGTTCTTAAAACAAAACTGTCATAACCTTCAGCGGATAATTTTCGCAAAACGGCAGAACCTACCATTCCCGTATGACCAGCGATGTAAATTTTTTTATCTTGAAAATTCATGTAATCAATCCTATTATTTTAACCAACCCCGTCAGAGACGGGCAAGCATTCCGGTATGATCGGCGATGTAGATTCGTTTGTTTTTCATAATATTCAGCGTTCAGTTGATTAGCGTTCAGTATATCAGTGTTCAGTGGACAGTTAATTTTATGATTCATATCCTATTTCTATAACTCTTTTCAATTCGCCATTTACCTTAATGTTAACAAGCATTTTCAGTTTCGTCTTCGCCTTCCACCTCAACTGTTTTAAGTGGCTTGTGACGCGTGACGTGTGACTAGTGACTTGTTACTCGTCTCTCGTCGCTAATTTCTCGTTACTTTTAATTTTTTTTCCACCCTCTGACCATCTGAACGCAGAACGCTGTTTCTCTGAATGCTGTCACCTCACGCTCAAGGCAAAACTACTTCTTTCTCATTAATCATACAAATAAACGTATTTAATATAAATTCTTTCCCACCCTGAATTTCCAATAATACGGGTTCATCATCTTTGGCAAAGTGTATTATTATTGGGCCCTCTTCTTCTGCATATTCAATGGGCTTTTCTGAAAATTCTATTATTAAAATATCAGTCTCTTTATCATAATTAATCTTTTTCATAGCGTGATCTCCTTCCCGGATATATTGTAATTATTTTTATTTCCTCTTCGCTTTCTTCATAAACAATTCGTAATACATGATATTCATCTAATTGACCTTGCGCAATTAATCTATTTTTATATCCATTTTCAACTCTTCCCGGTTTAGATATTATTTTCTCAATTAAAGATTTATCAACATTTACTTGATGTCTGCTAAGGACTTGAATTTTATACTCAGCATGACGCGAAAAAACTATTTTTTTCATACTACGAAAATATAAATATTTCAATAACCTTATTAATATCTGCTTCAATCATTATTTTCAAAAAGCTAATTTAATTTTGTTTTTGTTTTCCAACCCAACTATTCAAAGCGAAGCGTGATTAGTGAATTAGCGGTCAATGTTCAGTGGACAGTTAATTTTATGATTCATATCCTATTTCTTTACTCTTTTCAATTCGCCATTTACCTTAATGTTAACAAGCATTTTCAGTTTCGTCTTCGCTTCCCGCCCAGCGGTTTTAAGTGACGCGTGATGCATAAGATGTGACGCGTGACTAGTGACTTGTTACTCGTCACTCGTTACTCGTCACTCGTCACTCGTTACTTGTTCCCCTTAACGATTTAATCAAACCAATAAGCATATTACGGATTGCTTTTATTTTTTCTAATAATTCATCTAAAGTTTCTTTGTTTACAAATCCCAAATTCATTGAAATAATCATTTGTGTCTCTAATTCTGCGCAAGAACCTAATGAAACATATAAAAATTGAACAAACTCCTTTTTATGATTTCTTGCACTTCCTTCAGCAATATTAGATGGAATTGAAATTGCCGCTCTTCTTATTTGGCTAACTAATCCAAAAAGTTCATCTTTTGGAAAATTTTTCGTCAGTGTATAAATCTCATTAACAAGTTGAATACTATTTTGCCACACCTGTAAATCTTTATGACTTTTCATTTCTTACTCGTTCCCCGTCACTCGTTACTTGTTACCCGTCTCTCGTCACTTGTCACTCGTTACTCGTCGCTCATTTCTCGTTACTTTTAAATTTTTTTCCACCCTCTGACCATCTGAATGCTGGACGCTCAACTACTGAAATTAGCGTTCAGATTGTCAGCGTTCAGTTTATCAGCTTTCAGAATACTATTGCTTTATGATTTTTTTTAACAGATTTAGTGAAAGAATATAAAATTTTTGAGATACCTCGTCAGACTCTGACTGATTCATCAGACTCTGACTGATTCATCAGTCCCTTGACTGATTCATCAGACTTTGACTGATCAGTAAGACAATTCCCCAGTCCCTAACCCCTAAACAACACAGCTCCGCCACGTGAGTCACATGGCTCCTTTAATAAAAAATACCGTCAAATCCGTACGGAGATAAAAATAATAAGTACCGATTTAACGGTAGATATTTTAATTTTTCACTCGAATTTCAATGTGGAATTAATTGCCCGTAATCCGCCCTTTTCAATAAATTCTTGCCCCAAGAAATTGTATGCAAATATATAAATTTTTATTAATTGAGCAAATAGGATTTTTTAGTTTTTAACTGATTACGCTAAGTGTTTATTAACATATATAAAATTTGTTATTCGTGCACAGCGGGGTTACTTTATAAACCGCAAAGTTCGCGGAGAAAGCGCGGAGAAATAAAAGCTTAGCGTTCTTGCGCGCCCTTAGCGGTTAATAATATTTGAGAGTTTGCTTCCCCCGCATACTGCGGGATCGCAAAGACAGATACATAACAGTCAGTTTCGTTTTTTTATTACAAGATTACCAAGATTACAAGATTACCAAGAACTAAGAACCTCAAAACTCCCAAACCCCGAGACCACGAATGCACGAATTCACTAAAGGATGACCGACGAATAATCTGCATGTGACTTTTGATTGATATTTACGAATGATGAATCATTGAGATACTTCCCCCGCCGTTGGCGGGGTCAGTATGACAATTCACTAATCCCCAGTCCCTAATCCCTGCTCCCTATTCCTTCTCAACCACTTTCCCGTTTTCCAATTTATACTTTTTACCGCTTTTCGGGCAGACGGCAAAACCGTCGGGATCGAATTTCAGTTTTATTCCCGCTTCGGATACCCATCCGATTAATCTGGCGGGGTTTCCGACTACCAATCCGTAATCCGGAACGTCTTTGGTTACAACCGCTCCCGCGCCCACAAACGCATATTTCCCGATTGTAATTCCGCATACAATCGTACAATTGGCTCCCAGACTCGCTCCTTCTTTAACTAAAGTTTTAATATAATATTGACTTCCCACCTGCGGATATTTACTGCGCGGATCTTTAATATTTGTAAAGACCATCGATGGTCCGCAAAAAACATAGTCTTCGAGCGTAACTCCTTCGTAAACAGAGACGTTGTTTTGAATTTTCACATAATTGCCGATTGTAACGTTATTGCCTACGTTTACGTTTTGACCCAGAACGCAATGTTTTCCGATTTTGGCGCCCGACTGGATATGACTGAAATGCCATATTTTAGTGCCTTCTCCGATTTCGACATTGTCGTCGACAACCGCATATTCGTTGATGTAATAGTTCATAGGCTTTTAATTTTATTGTTTACAGGTAGTGTTTTATTAACGTGAAATTTTTTTTCTGAGATACTTCATCAGACTCCGACTGATCAGTATGACACTGCTCTAATAATTTACTTTCATTATAGTATTAAGAACTAAAAAAAAGTAACTTGTCATTCTGAGGAATCCCGCTGCAAGCGGGATGACGAAGAATCTGAGTTACTATTTAATTTACTAAACTGACCAAGAGATACTTCGCCCGCCGTTGGCGGGGTTAGTATGACAGTTCACTAATCCCTGATCCCTAACTCTGAGGAGTCCCGACAAAGACGGGACGACGAAGAATCTGCTGATGACTTTTTACTTTACTTACTTGACCAAGAGATACTTCGCCCGCTAAAGCGGGACTCAGTATGACACTATGCTACAATACCTTAGCGTTCTTTGCGCTCGTTGTGGTTAATAATTTTTGAGAGTTTGCTTCGTCGCTCGCTCAGCTCGCTCCTCGCAAAGACGGGGTTTTATTCAGATTTGCTTCCCCCGCATACCGCAGGGTCGCAAAGACGGATGCGCGACAATCAATTTCGTTTTTTTATTACAAGATTACCAAGATTACAAGATTGCCAAAATTACCAAGATTACAAGATTGGCAAATTACCAAGAACTAAGAACCTCAAAACTCCCCAACCCCGAAACCAAGAACCCCAAAACCGACTTTCTCTAAAACTCAATCCCGTTCCTTATTTGATATGCCAATTGAATCGAAGGACGAGCGTCGTTTATGCCGTACCCTTTACCGTTCAATATATCGCGATAAACAACAGTATGCAGTTCCGTAAATCCTTCCGTAAATTCGAGTTCTTCCCCGTCAATTTTTATAGAACGGTAAGTTCTTTTTCCGGCGGATTTAACGCTTTCCGGCAGGTCATCGTAATTAATCGAAAGGTTCCATTTGACGAAAGCATTTTCTAATTCCAATTCACCCTTCATTGACCGTTTACTATTGTCTAAAATTCGCGAATGAACGGGGCTGCCGAAAATCCAGATCAACATATCGAAAAAGTGAATGCCGATATTAGTCGCCACGCCGCCCGATTTTTCAACGCTGCCTTTCCACGAAAAGTCGTACCACAATCCGCGCGATGTTATATAATCGAGACTGATATCGAATTTTTTACCCGGTTGAGATTTAATAACCGCTTCCGCTTTTCTTTTAAGTTCAATAATCGACGGATGCGTTCTCAGTTGCAATACTGTATAAACTTTTCTTCCCGTTTCCTTTTCGACAGTTTCAAGCGCGTCGAGATTCCACGGATTTAGAACTAGAGGTTTTTCACATATTGCATCAGCTCCAATTCTTAACGCCAGACGTATATGAGAATCGTGCAAAAAATTCGGCGAGCAAATCGACAGAAAGTGGACGCGCTCGGACTCGGATTTTCTGTGCAGTAAATCGAGGTGACGTTCGAACCGTTCGAATTCAACAAAAAAACTTGCGTCGGGGAAATAGCTATCCAACAGTCCCACAGAATCGTGAGGATCCAATGCGGCTACGAGATTATGTCCGGTTTCTTTTATGGCTTTCAAATGTCTTGGGGCTATATAGCCCGCTACTCCTGTAATTGCAAAGTTCATTTTTCGTTCTTGGTTTTGGGGTTCTTGGTTCTTTGTCAGGGGAGTTGAGTTTATTCGATACTTTTTAAATACCTAATAAATCCTCCCAATAAGCTTTTTATTTTTTTAATACGCTCCAGAATTGGAGTAAATTCATCTTCCTTTATGTATTTAAGATCTAATGCCAAATATAATAAAGACTCTACTTCGGAAGAAGATCGATAAGAATACCGGAGAAAATTAATAAATGATTTAGTGGATCCGCTGTCGAATCCTTCTGCAATATTACTCATTATAGAGACCGCCGCTCTTTGAATTTGGTCTTTAAGTCCGTAGTCTTTTTTGAATTTTTCGCCTGAAGTTAGATTGTATATTTCACTTACTAACAATCTGGCTTCTTTCCATGAATCAATATCGGTAAAATCATTTATTTTCATATGAACCTCTTAACCTCAGAACTTTGAACTCCAGCGCTGAACTACGCCTTAAACACATTCCCTTCGTGCAGTCCCTTTATTTTAAATGCATTGCGGGTGTCGAGAATTAAGCGGGCATGTTTACGTATAAAATTGTAGTCGTAGTTGTCGTGGTCGGTTGCCAGCAATACAAGGTTGTATAATCTCAATACGTCTTTAGTCAGTTCAACGGAATGCATATCGAATTGATACTTTCTCGTCGGAGGCAGTTTGGGAACGTACGGGTCGTTATAGTCGATTTCCGCGCCCCGTTCACGCAGCAGTTCGATTAATTTTAAAGAAGGCGATTCTCTCATATCGTCAACATTCTTTTTATAAGCGACTCCGAGTATCAGAATTTTACTTCCCTTTACCGCTTTGTGAGCCTGATTCAGAACTTCCACGGCTCTTTCAACGACGTAGTAAGGTTGAAACGTATTTACTTCTCCCGCCAGTTCGATGAATTTTGTATTGACTTCGTATTCGCGCGCTTTCCATGTCAAATAAAACGGATCGATAGGGATACAATGACCGCCGAGACCGGGACCGGGATAGAACGCCTGAAATCCGAATGGTTTCGTTTTAGCCGCGTCAATAACTTCCCATATATCGATATTCATTCTTTCGAATACAACTTTCAACTCGTTAACGAGAGCGATATTGACGGAACGATAAATATTTTCGAGAAGTTTTGCCGCCTCCGCCACTCGCGGAGATGATACTGGCACCGTAGTTTTAACTACCTTTCCGTAAAGCGCTACGGCAAGTTCGCGGCAGCTGTCCGTAACGCCTCCTACAATTTTCGGTATTGTGCTCGTTGTAAAATCTTTATTGCCGGGGTCTTCCCTTTCGGGACTGAACGCCAGGAAGAAGTCCTTGCCGACGGCGTAAGAATCAGGAACCGGGGATTGGGGATTAGGGGTGAGTGTATTTTGAACTTGCGGCGCAGTTTCGAATAACGGCAATAAAATTTCTTCGGTCGTACCGGGATAGGTAGTGCTTTCGAGCGTTATTAACTGCCCTTTTCGCAGATGTTTTCGGATTGTTTCGGCAGTCGCTCTAACGTATTTCATATCCGGTTCGCGATGTTCATCCAGAGGAGTTGGAACGCATATAATAATCGCGTCGCATTCTTTCAATTTTGAAAAATCCGAAGTCGCTTTGAATTTCTTTTTCTTGATAATATCTTTAATCAATTTCGAATCGATATGTTTGATATAACTTTTTCCTTCGTTCAATAAAGGTATCTTGTTTTCATCGACGTCGAAACCGATAACTTCGAATCCGTTATTGGCAAATGCAAGAGTAAGAGGCAGTCCTACGTACCCCATACCGATAATGCCGACTACCGCTTTTCCGTTTTCAATTTTTTCAAGAAGTTCTTTTTTGAAATTCATTTATCCCTCGTTAGTTTATTGTTAATGGTCATTAACTTATCGTCGATTGTTTAGGCGCGCGGAGTTATTTTTTTATTACCAAGATTACAAATTACCATGATTACAAGATTACCAAGATTACAAGATTACCAAGATTGGCAAATTACCAAGAACTAAGAACCTCAAAACTCCCAAACCCCGAAAGCACGAACCCAAAAGACGGGACGACGAAAAATATTTATGTCAGAGATTCTTCACCCGTCTACGACGGGATTCAGAATGACAACATGATAATTTTTGTACATTAAACGTTGTATGATGGACACGAAATGCAACATTATGTCATTCTGAGGAATCCCGCTACAAGCGGGATGACGAAGAATCTGAGTGACTATTTAATTTACTTAACTGACCAGGAGATACTTCCCCCGCCGTTGGCGGGGTCAGTATGACAGTCACTCATCCCTAATCCCCAGCCCCTAGTCCCCAACTCTGAGGAGTCCCGACGTAGACGGGACGACGAAGAATCTAATACCATTCTTTACTAAGATCCTCCCATTCAGGATTTTCCTTTTCAATTAATTCTATTTTCTTTTTTCTTAACCATCCTTTAATTTGTTTTTCTCTTTTAATGGCTTTTTTGACATCATTAAATTCTTCGTAATAAATTAACTTTGTAATGTTGTATTTACTCGTGAATCCCGATATTAATTTATTTTTATGTTCATAGACTCTTCTTATCAAATTATTTGTAACGCCTGTATAGAGAGTTTTACTTTTGTTTGTCATTATGTAAACATAATAACTTTTCATTATTTCTGAAATTCTTCAGTATAACAACATGAATATAATTTTATTTTCACCGTTGTATTATTGACACGAAATACAGCATTATGTCATTCTGAGGAATCCTGCTGCAAGCGGGACGACGAAGAATCTAAGTGATATTTGATTTACTTAACTGACCAGGAGATACTTCCCCCGCCGTTGGCGGGGTCAGTATGACAGATCACTAATCCCTGACCCCTAATCCCCGATCCCTAACTCTGAGGAATCCGACAGAGGCTGTATCGACGAATCTGTATGTCTGAGATACTTCGCCCGCTAAAGCGGGACTCAGTATGACAGTTCACTAATCCCTAATCCCCAGTCCCTAATCCCTAAACAACACAGCTCCGCCACGTGAGTCACATGGCTCTGTAAAATTACATAAAAATAACCGTTTAACCGAAGTCAAATTAACAGTATTGTTCCGATCAAACGGTCAACATAAACTTTTTATTAACGTATCGGAATCTTGCCTTTAACGAGTGTATATATTGCCCTTTCAGTATAATCAGCCCTAACTAAGTATTAATGCAAATTTAAGATTTTATTTCTATACAAACAATATGAAAACAATTATATTAAATAAGAGTCAAACAACGCGCAGTATTCAATAATTTTTTCAGTCAATCGCCGAGTTTCAATATTATATTTTCTTTTTTTCTTTTTTCGAGCGCTTCGGAATTATAAGTAGATTTGAACAAATCAAAAACGCTCAGACTGTCTTTTTCTATTTTAAAAGTCTCTTTTTCAACTCCGGGTTCCGATTTGAAGTCGATCTTATTTTTATCGATCGACGGTTTATTCATAACATCGGCGGTTCGATTTACTTCTCTTAGATTACCAAGTTCGTTTTCGGTATCATGAGCGGCGGATTCTTCGTCTTTAAAAGTCGGATCGAGAGCAAAAACCGCCAGCGCAAAGATTTTATCGTTTTGATTTTTCGCTTCGGAGGCGCGCATATCGAAACTGTAAATTTCGGTATAATTGCTTCCTCTGCCGATATTGGTAAGTCCAACCTGTTGAATCTTAAATCTGAATTGATCGACCGGCTTGCTGAATTTAAGATGCGGTAGATCTTTAATTGCATATACCGGGTCGAAATAAATCAATTCGACCGCGCCGTCTATCTCGAGGAAAAAACCGTACTTAGTCGAATAAGCGTCGAGTTGAGGGTCGTTGGTCAAAAGCCTGTAGACTATGAGATTCTTGGCTACAGGCTCTTTTACAATATTGCATACATCGGCGTAACTTATCGGTTTGGGTTGTTTAACCGGTTCCTGTTTATAGATAATCCTGAAATTATCTTCTCTGTCGAACCGATTCTGCGAATAAATCAGGATGTCTTTTCCCCGAACGTCGAGCGTTTCCAGATACATAATTTTCTAAGCCCATCTGATTAAACCGAGTTCGAACTGGTTGATTAGCAATTCGTGTTTCGGAAGAATTCGAAGCGTAAAACCGAACTGTCCCGTGTTCATGCATTCAATTTCGCCGCGATAAGTATATCTTTTGTCTTTCGATTTTTTCGGAACGTAAGTCATAGTCACGAAATTTTTATCTTTTTCACCGTTATCGATTTTACCGTAATAAATCTGAACGTCGATATCTTTAGGGGTAAGTTCGCCGAGTTCCACTTCCGCGGTTATCGGATATTTATTTCCGACTTTCAATTCAACGCCTTTTAATTCTTCGGCAATACTGATGAATTTAACTTTGCTCCAGTTCTGATATACTTTTTGTTTCCACGCTGAAAACTCTTTGGCTTTTTTCCATTTATTATTCATCAGAAAGAGGCGTTTTTCGTAGGCTTTGAAATAAAAGCGTTCCGAATATTCGCGTACCATGCGGTGAGTATTAAAAAACGGTCCGAGAGTTCGCATTGAATTTTTCATCATTGCAATCCATCCGCGCGGAAGTTTGTCTTCGCCTCTGTTATAAAAAAGAGGAATAATTTCCTTTTCGATCATTTCATAGATGAGACGCGATTCGACTTCGTCCTGGTAGTCGAGGTTTTCATATTCTTCGCCGTTGCCGATTTTCCAGCCGACTTCATGATTGTAAGCTTCGTCCCACCAGCCGTCGAGCACGCTCAGGTTCAGTCCGCCGTTAGCAATTACTTTCATGCCGGAAGTGCCGCTGGCTTCGAGAGGTCTGCGCGGATTATTTAACCAGACGTCGCAGCCTTCCACCATATAACGCGCCACATTCATATCGTAATTTTCAATAAAAACGATCTTCTTGCGCAATGACGGTTCTTTTGTCATTGCAATTACTTCCTGAATAAGTTTTTTGCCTTCCTCGTCTTTAGGGTGAGCTTTGCCTGCAAAGATCAATTGAACGGGATAATCGGGATTGCATAAAATGCTTTCGAGACGTTCAATATCCCTGAAAATCAGATTGGCTCTTTTATAAGTGGCAAACCTGCGGGCAAAACCGATTGTCAAAGCCTGAGCGTCGAGAACTTCCTTTGCAGCGTTAATTTCGGAAGCGGAACCGCCTCGCTGCATAATCTGTTTTTTCAAACGGTTGCGCGCAAATGCCACGAGTCGTTCTCGTCTTCTTTCGTGAGTGCGCCACAATTCTTCGTCAGGTATTTCGTCGATTCTTTTCCACACTTCCGAATCGGAAGGGTCGCGGTTGAATTTTTCTCCCAGATAACGATAGAGCAGTTCGTGCATATCGTTCGACAGGTGCGAATGAATATGAACGCCGTTTGTAACGTGTTCAATCGGAATTTCGTCGAACGGGATATCCGGGAATCCGCTCTGCCACATTTTTTTGGATACTTGTCCGTGCAATTTACTTACACCGTTTACGAAGCCCGCCATATTCATAGCAAGATGCGCCATGTTGAAATTTGCAGGCGGTTTGTCTTTTACAATCGTTCCGAGTTTATAAAAAGTTTTGTCGTCGATCTGCAGTTCGTTTCTGTAATAAGAGCCGAAATATTTTTCCATCAAGTCGTTCGGAAAGATATCGATTCCTGCGGGAACGGGAGTGTGCGTTGTAAAAATATTGGAATGGAAATTTATGTCTTTTGCTTCGTTGAACGATAATCCGTATAATTTTATGAGGAGTCGAATTCTTTCAAGCGCCAGAAAAGCAGAGTGCCCTTCGTTCATATGGCAGACTAACGGGCGCAGTTCCATTGCATGAAGAGCGCGAATGCCTCCGATACCCAAAACAATTTCCTGTTGTATTCGAGTTTCGATATTTCCGCCGTAGAGAGTGCGTGTAATCTTTCTGTCTTCCTCCCTGTTCTCGGGCACATTTGTATCGAGCAGATAAAGCGGTATTCGTCCGATTTCGATTTTCCAGATTTGGAAATAAACTTTTCTGCCCGGGAAGTCGAGTTCGATTTTGAGCGGCGTATTATCTTTGTTTGTAATTAGCGTCATCGGTTGATTGTAGAAATCCGTAATTTCGTATCTCTCCTGCTGCCAGCCGTCGTTCGTAAGGTACTGCTGGAAATATCCTTCTTTGTAGCATAGTCCGACCCCTACAAGAGGAATTCCGAGATCGCTGGATGATTTGAGATGGTCGCCGGAGAGAACGCCGAGTCCGCCCGAATAAATTTGCAGCGATTCCGTTAATCCGTATTCGGCTGAGAAATATGCAATTACATTCTCGCTGCCGTAATCATAATTTTTCTGATACCAAGTTTTTTCTTCTTTATAAACTTTGAGTTGAGTATAGACTCTGTCCATATGAGCAAGGAAGCTGTCGTCCGCGGCTACGTCGTTCAATCTTTTTTGACTTATTTTTCCGAGCATTAACACCGGATTGTGATATGTCTCTTCCCACAATTGCGGGTCGAGTCTTCTCAACAAATCGATCGCGTCGTAATTCCATGTCCAAAATAGATTGTAAACTATTTCTCTTAGCGGTTCGAGTTTCTTGGGCAAAGAAGGAACCACATTGAATCTGCCGATATAATTAATCATGTATTTTTTCCCTTAACTTGCTTTTATAAATAACGATATTCAATTTAATAAATTTTTTTTTAACAAAGACAAGACAAAAAACAGTTATTTGTCATTCTGAAGAATCTCTAAAATACAGATTCTTCGTCGTTACCTTCCACGTCGGATCTCGTCAGAGTGTAGGGATTAGGGGTTAGGTATTAGGGACTGGGGGTTAGGGAACTGTCATACTGAGTCCCGCTTTAGCGGGCGAAGTATCTCAGAAAAAAATTTTCACGTTAATAAAACACCCCGTCAGATTCTTCGTCATCCCGCTTGTAGCGGGATTCCTCAGAATGACATGTTACAGTTTTTTTAGTCTGAATACAATACTGAAAGTAAAATTATTACAGTAGTGTCATACTGACCCCGCCAACGGCGGGGGAAGTATCTCAATCATTAATCATTCGTAAATATTAATTAAAAGTCATATGCAGATTATTCGTCGGTCATCCTTTAGTAAATTCGTGCATTCGTGCTTTCGGGGTTTGGGAGTTTTGAGGTTCTTAGTTCTTGGTAATTTGCGAATCTTGTAATCTTGGTAATTTTGTAATCTTGTAATAAAAAAACCGAAACTGATTGTCATGCATCCGTCTTTGCGACCCCGCAATATGCGGGGGAAGCAAACTCTCAATACTTATTTAACCGCGAAGGGCGCGGAGATCGCGAAGGTATTTACCTCGCTGTCATTCTGAATCCCGTCGAAGACGGGTGAAGAATCTCTAAAATACAGATTCTTCGTCGTCCCGTCTACGTCGGGACTCCTCAGAATGACAAGTTACAGTATTCCTTATTTTTAATGTATCGGTGAAAGTAAAATTATAATCATTTTGTGATTCTGAAGAATCTCTGACACACAGATTTTTCGTCGTTACCATCACTGTCGGATCTCGTTATAGTGTAGGGGTCAGGGATTAGGGGTTAGGGACTGGGGGTTAGGGATTAGTGTACTGTCATACTGAGTCCCGCTTTAGCCGGGGAAGTATCTCACCGGTATTTGTTTGAGTTTGCTTCGTCGTTTGCATTGCTCACTCCTCGCAAAGACAAAGTTTTGTTTAGATATTGCTTCCCCCATACCACTCGTTCACAAAGACCTATACAATCCGCCATTTGTCATACTGATCAGTCAAGGGACTGATAAATCAGTCGGAGTCTGACGAAGTATATCTGGTCAGTTAAGTAAATCAAGTATCACTCAGATTCTTAGCCGTCCCGTATACGCCGGGATTCCGTAGAATGACATTTTAATGTATTTAACGTTCCGGATTTATAAACGGGACAAAAAAAGTCCCGCATGAGAGCGGGACTTTGAATTAACGGAATGAAGAAATTTATTAATACATGTCGCCCATACCGTGCGGCATTGCCGGAGCAGCTTTTTCTTCCTCTTTCTTTTCGTAAACAACCGCTTCGGTAGTAATCAACAACGAAGCGACGGAAGCCGCATTTTCGAGAGCCGTACGTGTAACTTTAGTAGGATCGATAACGCCGGCTTTCATCAGATTTTCATAAGTTTCGGTCTGAGCGTTGAATCCGTAATCGTCTTTGCCTTCGAGCACTTTATTGAGAACAACAGCTCCTTCCAGACCTGCATTAGCAGCAATTTGTTTGAGAGGTTCTTCAAGAGCTTTTTGAACGATACGAACGCCGGTTGTCTGGTCGTCGTTTTCGCCTTTGACTTTGTCGAGCGATTTGATAGCGCGAACCAGAGCAACTCCGCCGCCGGGAATAATGCCTTCTTCAACGGCTGCTCTTGTAGCATGGAGCGCGTCCTCAACGCGGGCTTTCTTTTCTTTCATTTCTACTTCGGTAGCGGCTCCGATTTTCAGAACTGCAACGCCGCCGGACAGTTTAGCCAGACGTTCCTGTAATTTTTCTCTGTCGTAATCCGAAGTGGTTTTTTCGATCTGAGCTTTGATTTCGTTGATTCTCTTCTTGATTTCTTCGGGTTTGCCTGCGCCTTCGACAATTGTGGTATTGTCTTTGTCGACTGTAATTCTTTTAGCTCTACCGAGATATTCGATAGTAGCGTTTTCGAGTTTGAAGCCTCTTTCTTCGGAAATAACCGTACCGTTTGTGAGGATTGCAATGTCTTCGAGCATAGCTTTACGTCTGTCGCCAAATCCGGGAGCTTTTACGGCGCATACTTTGAGCGTGCCGCGCAATTTGTTGACAACCAGAGTAGCCAGAGCTTCGCCTTCGAGGTCTTCGGCAATGATTAAGAGATTCCTGCCGGATTGAGCAATCTTTTCGAGAATCGGCAGTAGGTCTTTCATTGCCGAAATTTTCTTGTCGTGAATCAGAATGTATGCGTCTTCGAGGACTGCTTCCATAGTTTCGGAATTTGTTACGAAATAAGGCGAAATGTAACCGCGGTCGAATTGCATACCTTCAACGACTTCGAGAGTGGTTTCTGCCGATTTGCTTTCTTCTACCGTAATAACGCCGTCTTTGCCAACTTTTTCCATAGCGTCGGCAATCAAATCGCCGATAGCCTTGTCGTTATTTGCGGAAATTGCGCCGACCTGGGCAATTTCGTCGCGGCCGCCGACTTCTTTGCTGATTGATTTCAAATAGTCGATAACTTTGCTTACGGCGAGGTCAATGCCTCGTTTGAGGTCCATCGGATTGGCGCCTGCTGTAACGTTTTTCAATCCTTCGCGGAAGATTGCCTGAGCCAAAACGGTAGCTGTTGTAGTACCGTCGCCGGCAACGTCGCTTGTTTTCGAAGCGACTTCGCGAACCATTTGAGCGCCCATATTTTCAATCGGGTCTTCCAATTCGATTTCTTTTGCTACAGTAACGCCGTCTTTAGTAACAGTAGGAGCTCCGAATTTTTTATCGATAACCACATTGCGTCCTTTCGGACCGAGAGTAACTTTAACGGCATTGGCAAGTTTATCTACGCCCACTTTAAGAGCGCTTCTTGCGTCGGTGCTGAATTCAATTATTTTTGCTGCCATAATAATCCTCCTTTTTTATCAAACTTTATTTTTGAACAATTCCGTAGATATCGCTTTCGCGCATAATTAAATATTCTTCGCCGTCAATTTTAACTTCGGTGCCGGAATATTTTCCGTACAATACCGTATCGCCGACTTTAACGTGCATATTAATTAATTTTCCGTCTTCAGTAACTCTGCCCTCGCCCACTGCAACAACGGTACCTTCAATCGGTTTTTCTTTGGCGGTATCGGGCAAAATAATTCCGCCTTTGGTTGTTTCTTCGGCTTCTTTCGGTTTTACAATTACTCTGTCAGCCAAAGGTTTAATCTTGAAGTCTGCCATATTTCAACCTCCTTTTAATTTTAATTATATTAGCACTCTTTTTAAGCGAGTGCTAATATAAATTTATTCTATTATTTTGTCAAGTATTTTCTTTGATTTTAGTTGAAAATCGTCGTTTTTAGACAGGATATGTCATCTTATTAATCCGACTCAACGCTCCTGGCGAAGATATAATCGAGGTTAGCGAGCATTTTGTCGGGATTAAATACTTCCTCGATTTCTTCTTTGGAAAGATACTTCAACGCTTCGGTCGATTTGAGGAGTTCCTCTTTCAAATTTGTCGATTTATCCCGCCATACCTTCATGGAACATTCCTGCACAATTTTATATGCATCCTCGCGCGTAATCCCCTTTTCAACCAATTTGAGCAGAATTTTTTGAGAAAAAATGAGTCCCCGCGTCTTATTAAGATTTTCGAGCATATTGTCGGGATAGATTATCAGATTATCGATTAATTTTACGGCAAGATTGAGCATATAGTCGAGAGCAATACAACTGTCGGGCAAAATTACGCGTTCGGCGGAAGAATGAGAAATATCTCTTTCGTGCCAGAGGGGTACATTTTCCAAAGCGGCAATCGAATTCGCCCTCAAAATACGCGCGAGTCCGCTCAGCCTTTCGCTGATAATCGGATTTCTTTTATGGGGCATTGCAGAAGATCCTTTTTGTCCTTTTGAAAAATACTCTTCGGCTTCGAGGACTTCCGTGCGCTGCAAATGTCTTATTTCAATTGCAATTTTATCGAGCGTCGTACCGATAATTGCAAGCGTCGTAAGGAATTCCGCATGCCTGTCGCGTTGAACCACCTGAGTCGCCACGGGCTCAGGTTTCAGACCGAGTTTTTCGCAAACGTATTCTTCGACTTGTGGAGTCAAATGGTCGAAAGTTCCGACGGCGCCGGAAATTTTCCCTACGCTTACATTTTCGATTGCTCGTTCGAGACGGGCTATATTTCTTTTAGTTTCTTCGTACCAGAGAGCGAATTTCAATCCCATCGAATACGGTTCGGCATGAATACCGTGGCTTCGTCCCACGCAAATCGTTCGTTTATGTTCAATCGCTCTTTTCTTTAAAACTTTTTTCAATTCGTACAAATCTTTTAATAACAGTTCCCCCGCCGTTTTTATTTGATAAGCAAGCGAAGTATCGAGAACGTCCGACGATGTCATTCCGTAATGAATATGTCGCGATGCGGGTCCGACATATTCAGCAACATTAGTAAGAAAGGCAATAACGTCGTGTTTTGTTGTTTCTTCGATTTCAAGAATTCTCTTCAAATCGAAATTAGCTTTTTCCTTTATTTGTTTAATGTCCTCGTCCGGAATTTCGCCCATTTTATGACGCGCTTCGCATGCCAGAATTTCAACTTTCAGCCAGGTTTCGAATTTGAATTGATCGCTCCAGATACGCCCCATCTCGGGACGGGTATAACGAGGTATCATTATTTTCTCTCCAATTTCATTTTTTTGATAAGTCTTTTGTTGTCTCTCAGAATTTTTACGTCGATTACATCGCCGGGTCTGAATTCCTGCAATATGCCTATCAAAGTATTTTCGTTATTAACTTTGAAATGATTAATGCCGAGAATGATGTCGTAAACTTTCAAACCGGCTTTATCTGCAGGCGAATTTTTAACAACATTGGTAATTATAACGCCGTGAGAACTTTTTAAATCGTATGCTTTTGCGATCGAAGGGTCGATAGTTTGAATGCTGAGTCCCGTCCAGAAATCCCGGTCGATTTTGCCGTTTTCCTTTAATTCTTTTATTACCTTTTTAATTTTATTCGAAGGGATAGCGAAACCTACGCCTACGTTGCCGGAGGAACCCTGAGCCGTATAGATTAAAGTATTCATTCCGATCAACTGACCGAAGGCATTAACAAGAGGACCGCCGCTGTTGCCCGAATTGATTGCCGCGTCGGTTTGAAGCATATCCACATAATAACGGTTGTTTGCCGCGCCTAAATTCATTCCCTTGGCGCTTATGACTCCGACCGTAACAGTCGGTTGGTCGTTAATGTCGAAGAGTCCGAACGGATTGCCGAGAGCGATTACCCACTCGCCTATTAAAATGCTGTCGGAATCACCGAATTCAATATAAGGCAGGTTTTCAGCGTCAATTTTCAAAAGGCAAATATCCGATACCGGGTCGGAACCGACGATCTCGGCTTCGTATTGCGAACCGTCCGTCAATGTAACAATAGCTTCGACTGCATTGCCCGCCACGTGATCGTTGGTTAAGATATAACCGTCGGGAGATATAATCGTTCCCGACCCCAGGCTTCGCACCTGCTGGTTGTAAACTCGGTCTCCGAAGAATTGTCTGAAGAACGGATCGAGCGAAAATATATCTCTGTACTGTCTTATTTCCGTAACGTTGATGCCTACAACTGCGGAATTTACTTTCTTGACAGTCTCTGTTATAATAGTACTGCGCGAATTCGATATGCTGTTATTAACCTGTACCGTATTTACCGGTTTTATCCGGGCTTGGGAAGAACCTATGATATTATTAAAATTATTCGTTTCCGGTTTTGCCAGTACAAAAGCATAAAACAAGACCAATACCGACGCAGTAACTGCGGAAGAAAGGAGTGCCAATTTTAAATTTTTCATGTCAGTCGCCCTTTTTACTTTTTGCAAGACCCGAAAAATATTCTTTAATCGGTATGATATGTTTTGACAAAATAATCAGGAGCATTAAAGAAACCAGTATGCTGAAATTCATCGTGTCGACTGCGGAGGGAGAAGCGTATTTGTTTAGAATGTCGCCGGAAGTAAACGAGAGCAATCCGGTTAACAATGTGGCGGTAAAATTTGCAAAATGGATGTGGCGCCTGAAAAGATACGCAACAAGCCATAGAGCTACCCAGATGCCGAGAACGGGAATCGATATAATCAGCGCCCCTCCCGCAGCCGTCGCCAATCCTCTGCCGCCTTTGAAATTAATCCAGAATGAATAACAATGCCCCAACACAGCTCCGATTAATGCAATCATCATGAATTCGAATTTATGTCCGAAAAGAATTTCGGCGAGCCAGACGCTCAGAAGTCCTTTCAAAGCGTCGATTGCAAAAACAATCAGCCCGATTAATTTCGAATTTGTTACTTCGTACGAATTCATTGCGCCGACATTTCCGGAGCCCGCTTTTGTAACGTCTATTTTCTTCGATTTCTTCAGAAGCAGATATGCCGTGGGCGTCGAGCCTAAAATCGCCCCGATTAAAAAACTTAAAAGATAATTCATATAAAAACCGTTTTTATCTTTACAAATGTACTAAAATTCGGTTTGTGCAGAAAACCTTTCGTTCAACAAGCAAAATGGGTAACAGGTTTCGAAAGAAACGCAGCGCTGCAGCGGGTTTAATTACGGTTTATAGCTTCTTTAAAATATTCGAGAGTTCGCTTCAGACCCTCTTGCCTCGAAATTTTAGGCTCCCACTCGAGAATTTCCCGAGCCTTTGTGATATCGGGTCTTCTTACTTTAGGGTCGTCCTGCGGCAATTCTTTATAAACGATTTTGCTCTTCGAACCGCATAATTCAATAACTTCTTCGGCAAATTTTTTCAGCGATACTTCGTCCGGATTGCCGATATTGACCGGATAAACTTCGTTCGACATCAACAATCTGAAGATTCCCTCCACGAGATCGTCCACATAACAGAAACTGCGTGTTTGCGAGCCGTCGCCGAATACGGTCAGATCTTCGCCTTTGAGAGCCTGCATAAAAAATGTTGGAAGCGCTCTGCCGTCGTCGACTCTCATTCTGGGACCGTACGTATTGAAGATTCTTACAATTCTGGTGCCGAGTCCGTGATATCTGTGATAAGCCATCGTCATAGCTTCGGCAAATCGTTTGGCTTCGTCGTAAACGCCTCGCGGTCCTACGGGATTTACGTTGCCCCAGTATTCTTCGCTTTGCGGATGAACCAATGGGTCTCCGTATACTTCCGAAGTCGAAGCCAAAAGAAAGATCGCATTTTTTTCTTTCGCCAGTCCCAGCGCTTTATGAGTTCCGAGCGAACCGACTTTAAGCGTTTGAATCGGAAGTTTAAGGTAATCGATAGGACTTGCGGGCGAAGCAAAATGGAGTACGTAGTCGACGCTATGCGGCACATGAATGTAATTGGTAACGTCGAGTTTAATGAATTGAAAATTTTCATTTCCGAAAAGGTGTTCGATATTTTCAATTCTTCCCGTAAGAAGATTGTCTAGACAAATAACTTTCATGCCTTCGGAAATCAGCCTGTCGCAGAGATGCGAACCGAGGAATCCCGCGCCGCCCGTAATAACCGCAGTTTTTTTTGCTTTCAATTTGCTTTCACTCTGTTTTTCTTGGAACCGTTAGTCGGACTGGAATAATAGTAATAATATTTATAATAAGAGCTGTATCCGCTTCTGTAGCTGAAATTGTTCAGTACGGTTCCGATAAACGTGGAATTATCGCGGCGCAGCATTTCAACCGATTTTTCGAGTAAGTCGACTTCGGTAAAGTTTGCCGAAACGACTAATATAGTGGCGTCCACAAGCTGAGCAAGAATTTCGGAATCGGTAACCGCAATCAAAGGCGGCGAATCGATTACGACATAATCGTATTCTTCTTTTAGTTTCTTAATAAAATTAATCATCTGATCGGAACCCAGGATTTCAGAAGGATTAGGCGGAATTGTGCCGGCGCTAATATAACTCAGATTATTAACGTCGGTTGTTCTGATAATTTCTTCATAACCGACCTGTCCGAAGAAATAGTCGGTAAAACCAGGATAGCGTTTATGACCGAATACGTTATGCAGACGAGGCTTTCTGAGGTCGGCGTCTATGATAACAGTTTTATTATTTGCGTAAGCCAGACTGCCCGCCAGGTTGACGGCGGTTGTGGTTTTCCCTTCCTGGGAACGAGGCGATGTAACCAATATTGTTCTTAATGAATCCTTGTCGATCTTGGAGAATTTAATACGGGTTCTCAAGGCTCGGTAAGCTTCGCTTGCGCTGGCGTCGGGTTTTTTCGAGACAATGAATTCGAGTTCGGGATTTGTTTCAATTCCTTCGATATGCGGTATCCATGCGAGTATGTTAATATTCCTGTTTTGTATATCTTCAGGAGTTTTAATTGTGTTGTCAAAATTGTGGCGCAGGAATGCAAAACCCAGTCCCAGTCCTACTCCAATAACCAGTCCCGCAAAAACAATAAGAAGCCTGTTAGGTTTGGACGGCAGAGTAGGCACAATCGCCGGGTCGATTATCAATACATTTCCCGGAACGGATTGTTCGTTTATGATTGCTTCCTGGTATTTCTCTTCCACCTGAAGATATAATTTTTCGTATGCTTGTTTTTCTCTCGTAAGTCTTGCAAGATCAATTGAGCTCGTGGGAAGTTTATTCAGTCTTTTGTCGTAATCCGCGACAATCTCGCTCAGTTTATCGTACGAAGCTTTCAAAGCCTGGTATTTTACTTCTTCTTCCAGAACTTTTCGGGTAAGTTCTTTAATCTCTTCTGGGCTCGAAGCGAGTATTCCCGCTCTGTATACCGTTAATTGATTATTAAGTTTTTCTTTCAAGTCGTTAATCTTGGCGTCGAACTCCCGAATAATTTCCGAACGTCTCGGCGAATCCTTATAAGACGACAAAGCTCTGTCCTTTTGAGTCTGCAGGTCGGCTATTTGCAACTGAAGATTTTTAATATAAGGTTCGGTGGCAAAACTTTCAATATAATCGCTTATGTTCGGGTCCTGCTTGGCGAGTTCGGCTTTATACTGTTTAAGAGTATTTTCGGCGATAGTCAGGTCGATTTTGGTCGCGTTCATTTTCGATTCGAAATCGGTCGTTTGTTCGATAAGGGCTTTAGCCTGTTCGGGCAGTTCCACGATTCCTTTTTGTTCCTGATAAGTTCTCAACGCTTCTTCGACCGCAGACAATTCGGCCAGTTTTTCCTCGCGTTGTTGAGCCAGAAACTCTTTGACGGCTGTCAATTGCTGACGATTGTAAGTCAAATTGAGTTTTTTATACGCTTCCGCATAACAATTTGCAATGAGAGAAGCTTCGTATGGCGAACGCGATTCAACAGTAATTTCGACAATGTCGAGTCCTCTCTTCTGAGAAATATCGACCTCCGATTCCAAAAGTTCAATAATATCTTCGACAGGCAATAGAACGGGTTTGCTGTTTCGGTCTTCCCTTTCAACGATCAATTCAAATTTATCTTTATTGCGCGAGAGCTTAAATGAATCGATTAAAGTTTCCGCCACCTGGTTTCGCAGAGAATAACTTTTTAATACTTCGATTTCGTTAGCTATAAAACGATCGCTTCCGAAGTCCTGAAATTCGGGAATTAAAGGCGCATCCAGAATGCTGCCCTGCGGTTTTGTTATTTTCAGCGTCGTAGTCGATTTATAAATATTAGGAGCGTTTAACGCATAGACCACAGCCACAATGAGAGCAGTAATACTAATTACGATTATGCTCCCGATATTTAAACGAATCAGGTTGATATAATCTTTCAGCGAATTTTCCTGATAAAAATTATTATCGTTGTTATTCACTTTACCCTCTCTAATTGCGTGTAATATTTAGTATGAGAATAGTCAACGATATCAAAGCGCTGAGCACAGACACAATAATGCTGACAGTTTCGCGAGTATATAATCTGGGAGCGCCCGGCACAACCAAAACATCGCCGGCTTCCAGATGAGGAAATTTCACGGACCTTGAATCGAGTTCCGTTTCGTACATTATATCGTTGTAATTAACTTTTATAAGACTCTGGGTAGAATCAGGATTAATACGATAAATTCTCAAATCGTCCAGATGAGCCGCGTCCGTAGGTCCTCCGGCATACGACAAAAGGTCCAAAACCGTCGTATAAATCGGCACAACATATTTTCCCGGATACCGGACAAAACCCCAGACGGCAACTTTGATATTTACCGACTCGGGATCGGATAAATCGAAATAGCCCGTTTGCTGGTTGTATCTTTGCAAAAGAGACGAACCCAGCTCGTAATCTTTAATTTGACCGTAAACATTGGTTACAATGAAAAGCATTGTAAAGAGAGCAAAGAATTTTTTCATGACCCTCACTTTCCTTTCTAATCAGTTTGAAGCGACAACCTTCTGGATGAAATTAAGCTGCCCATTAGTCCCAGAGAAATTCCGAGCAACAATATAAACAAATAAATTACATTAATAAACTTGACAAAGTTAATATTATTTAAAATTTCAGTCAACAGCAATTTCGACAAATAAACGACCGCCAGAGCCGCCAAAGAAGAAAGAATGCCGACGAGTATGCCGTAAAGAATAATCGGAATTTTCAGCGTTATTAATTTTGCGCCTACAAGTTTCATCGTCCGGTACAATTGAGCATTGGCTTCGATCTGGAGCCGGCTGTTTGTATATACAAGATAGACCGATAAAATGACAAGCGCAGCGGAAAAAAGATAGATCAATATTTGCAACGAACCGAGATAATTAAATAACTTCAATATGAAATCATAATCGTAAACCACATCGGTAACGCCTGAAATTTTCCTGATCCGATCGATTTCCCTTTCGAAATTGCGCGGATTAATTTTCTCCGGATTGAATTTAACGACAAACGAGCGAGGCAGAGGATTTTCGCTCAAAATTTCTCTGAAATCTTCCCCTGTCTCCCTAATAAACTCCTCGGCGGCTTCGTCTTTGTCGATAAAACGCGTCTTTGAAATCGACGACATTTCGTTCAAAAGCGACTCGATTTCTTTTAGTTGACCGTCATTTAAATAATCATCGACGAAAACAGACACTTCGATATTCCGTTTGATTTTATCGGTCAGCTTAGAAGAGAAATAGATCATGCCGGCAGAAAATCCGCACATCAATACGGCAATTGTAGTGATGGAAACTATTACAATTGTGGCAAACGGCGAACGTTTGAAAATCTTAAAGGCTTCCTTAAAATAAAACGATATCATGACTGTTCCCTAATAATTCGATTCGTCGATCCAGCGGTAAATCTGCCATTTGTTGTTGTTTTTAACGAGTTCGAGATTAACCTTGCCGTCGATATACTCGATATCGACCGGCGAAAAAGCCACGGTCAAATTAAAGCTTCTTATAATATGCGTCGAATCGCCGCTCATTATTATTATATTGTTCCAGATCAAATCGAGACGTTGAGTATTTTGAAAAAGTCCGTAAGTGGTTTTCATCTCCTCGTCCCTGCCCCAGCTAACGTCGTAACCTTTATCGTAATCGCGGTATGTAAATATAAAGTCGGGATGAAGAAGCTGGCTGTAAATCAAAGTATCTTTAAATGTATAGGCGTATTGAAAATTTTTAAAGACGCCTTCGATGTCGCTCTGATTGCTAATCAGTCTGTCGCTGCCGCCGATCGATTCGTCCAATTTTGGCGCAAACGGATTAACGCACCCCGCCAAAACAAACAACAATATGTAAGCTATCGGTTTGTTAATTTGAAATTCTCCCTTTCAGATCGCTCCAGCATTGAGAAGACTCGCTTTTATAATCGCGCCATTCCACAATAACCCACTGTTCCCGCGAGTCTTTATAAACGCTCATTTGAGAAGAGCCTTTGTATTCGCCGTCGAGCGCTTTATTAGTCGAATTTATTACGAGCGAATAATCGAAAACGTAAATAACGCTGTCGCTGAATCTGTTTTCGTTCAGATTGTCCAGCGATAAATTTATATTTTTACCTTCGGGCAAATTTGCTTTCAAATTTTCAAGGAATAGCCGCTCGGAATTCAAATCCCAATTGCTCAAAGCGGGATTGGTAGCCAGGGCTTCGCCCGCGGGAATAAATTTGTATTCCTTGTCGAGAAAATTTTTGTCGACAAAACAAGCCAGGTAATTTTCCGTAATCTTTTCCTCGATCGAAGATTCGAAATTCCGAAGCAAAATTTCCGGCGAGGTAGCGGCTATAAAATTCGAACTCGGTTTAATCGGCTCTTCAGCCTCGCGCGTCGTTATCAAATCGCAAGCGGCAATTATAATAATTAATATCGATATGTAAGCCGCGTATTTCATTTTTTCATAAACATAATTAACCGTGGAGTATTTTCCGCATACGAATTTCCGTTATAATCGCCGTATAAATTAACCAATTTATACCCAATTTGCTCAAATTTCTTTTGAAGCGTTTCCGAATCGTAAAGCTTTACGGATTCGTAAAATGTTTTCCGATTTCCGCCGTAATCAATAATTATTTCTTTAATTACCCGTTCTTTCCGTATCGTACGTTTTTCAGTAATCAACGCTCCGTTTACTTTTCTTACCGTTTCTTCTTCAAGGTTATTTTCCACATACGTTTTATTCAGATAATCGAAAACGTACCATCCGCCTGTTTTAAGAAAACCGTAAGCTCTTTCCGGAAAAGAAAAATTTTCCTCGTCGCTTTCAAAATAACCGAAACTTGTAAACAGGTTAAGGATAATGTCGAAACGGGTTTTAAAACAAACCCGTCTTATATCGGCTCGAATCAATTTAAGATTCAGATTCGATCCGCAGGCTTCGGCGCGGGCTCTGTCGAGGAATAATTTGCTGAGGTCGAATCCAACGACATCGTATCCTTTCGAAGCAAAAAATAAAGCGTGCCTTCCGAATCCGCATGCGGCGTCGAGTATCAAAGCTTTTTCTCGCGGTCGGGTTTCGCGTAAGATTAATTCGCCCAGCAGACGGGCGTCATTTAAATCGCGGTGGTTGTAAACATTAAAATATTCTTCCGATGAGAACCAGTCTTTATACCAATTATCCATCACAATTGAATTCTTCCGCTGAAAGCGCGTCCGATTGTTGCGGGGTCGGCAAATTCGAGGTCGCCTCCTATTGGCAGTCCTCTTGCAATTCGACTTACTTTAACCGGATATTCTTTTAATATTTTCGTCAAATAGAGCGAAGTAGCGTCGCCTTCGGCGTCGGGATTTAATGCCAGAATAATTTCGTTGACTCCGCCTGATTCAATTCTTTTAATCAATTCGCCTATGTGGAGTTTGTCGGGCGTAATATCCGCAAGCGGATTCAATACGCCGCCCAGAACGTGATACGCTCCGTTGTATTCATTTGTCTTTTCGATAGCAATCACGTCGCTGATTTCTTCAACAACGCATACTACCGAATGGTCGCGTTTCGGACTTTTGCAAATGTCGCATTTTTCTTCGACGGATAAATTGAAACAGATTTCGCAAAAACGGAGTTCGTTTTTTAATGCGCCGATTGCATCGACGAGCGACTCGACCGTTTCCTTGTCGCTCTTTAAAAGATGCAGCGCCAACCGTTGAGCCGTTTTCTTTCCGATCGAAGGAAGTTTGCTCAACTCGTCTATAGCTCTCTGTAAAGGTTCGGCAATAAGCAATTTAGAACCCCGGTATGTTCATTCCCGGCGGAATCATGCCTTTTGTAACCGAAGCCATTTCTTCTTCCGCCATTTTGGAGGCGGATTCCAACGCTTTGTTGACCGCCGCGATGATAAGGTCTTCGATCATTTCCTTATCGTTGCTTTTAATAATTTCGTCGTCTATATCGATCGATACAATTTCCTTTTTGCCGTTGGCGGTCACTTTAACCATACCGCCGCCGCTTTCTTCGGTTACAGTTTTGCTGCCCAATTCTTCCTGGACTTTTGCCATTTCCGCCTGCATCTTCTGAATTTGTTTGAGCATATTTTGCATATTGAAATTCATCTTTCCTCCGGTTTATAATATTCGTACCGCAAAATTATCAAAAAAAATTAACACAAGAAATTAAGTAAATAAAATATTAGATTAGTATGGTTTATAAAAATCTTCTGAAAAATATGATAGCAAAATACGGTTTAAATACATTCATTTTAATGGCGGCAATTTCCGCGCTGCTCATTCTTGCCGGAATTTTCGTAAACAACGGATGGATTAAATACGGGCTGATTATTATCGGTCTTCTTTTTTTGATATTTAATTTGAATTTTTTCCGGGATCCTGAGAGGATTCCTCCCGACAGGAACGATGTAGTTGTATCCCCGGCGGACGGCGAAGTTCTGTTCGTCAAAGAAGTCTACGAAAAAAGATTCATCGACGACGAAGCCATTCAGGTGTCGGTTTTCATGTCGCCTTTGAACGTGCACGTAAATCGAATTCCGATAGACGGCAAAGTCGAATATCTGAATTATGTCGAAGGCGATTACCTGATGGCGTTTTACGATAAATCGGATTTAAGAAACGAACGAAGCGAAATCGGAATCCGATCCAGATACGGGAAAGTCCTTTTTACGCAAGTGGCGGGTTTTATAGCAAGAAGAATCGTATACGAACTCAAAGAGGGCGACACGGTTAAAATGGGCGATCGTTTCGGAATGATCAAATTCGGCAGCCGTTCGGATATCATAGCTCCGAAAAAATGGACTCCCGCTGTCAAACCGGGAGACAAAGTTAAAGCCGGCGAATCAATTTTATTCGAGTACAAAAATGACTAATTCAAAATCGTTTGTTGCCAATTTTGTAACATCGCTTAATCTATTTTGCGGATTCCTGTCGATTGTTTATACGTCGCACGGGAATTACAAGCTTGCCGCTATTTTTATTATAATGGCCGCAATCTTCGATACGCTCGACGGAATTATTGCGCGGCTTTTGAGCACATCGAGCCGGTTCGGAGTCGAACTCGATTCGCTTTCGGACGTAGTAAGTTTCGGCGCCGCGCCCTCATTTCTGATTTATAAAGCATACACTTATCAATTCGGTCTGCCGGGAATTATAATCGGCTCGCTCATACTTATCTTCGGATCGTTCCGGTTGGCTCGCTTCAACATTATGGTCGAAGACCTGAACACGAAAGGAGATTTTACCGGACTGCCGATACCGCTTTCGGCTTTGACGATTTCCACTCTCGTCTTTTCATATTCCACCGATAACGGAATGACGCAGCCGTTCGACATTTTTATAATACCCCTGATACTATTGCTCTCTTTCCTGATGGTAAGCAAAGTGCGCTACAATGCGCTTCCGAAATTGAAGGACAAAAAAATTAAAGAAAAAATCGTTTTATTTGTAACGTTGATTATCGCTTTGTTTCTCGCTTTCGCTACAAACGGAAGAATTTTGTTTTTCATTTTTCTATCAATAGTGCTCTTTGGTATATTTAGACATCTTTATTTTTTCTTTTTTTCAAAAAATCAGATTTTAGAAACGACGCAGGAGAAGTAAATTGTTCAAAGCAACAGTAATCGTTAAAAGAAGACCTACAATTTTAGACCCGCAGGGGAAAGCAGTTGAGCAGGGAGCCAAATTACTCGGCTTTAACAACGTTAAAAACACTCGCATCGGAAAATATATCGAGTTTTTTATCGACACAGACGACAGAGAAGCCGCCGAAAAAGAACTCAAAGAATACAGCGAAAAGCTCCTCTCCAATCCGATAATGGAAGATTTTGAATATCATTTGGAACAAGTAAAACAGAAAAATTAAAATGAAGATAAAATTTGGTGTTGTAGTTTTTCCCGGCGCTAATTGCGACCACGACGCTTATTACGCTCTTAAAAAAATACTCGGTTACGATACCGAATTCTTGTGGCACAAAGATTCCGACCTGAAAGGCTCGAATGTAATATTGCTGCCGGGAGGTTTTTCGTACGGCGACTATCTGAGAACTGGCGCAATTGCCCGCTTTTCCCCCATCATGGACGAAGTAATTAAATTTGCCAACGGAGGAGGCATTGTAATCGGCATTTGCAACGGATTTCAAATACTCCTGGAAACCGGTCTTCTCCCCGGAGTAATGCAAAAGAACATTAATTTGAAATTCATTTGCAAAGACGTCTACCTGAAAGTGGAAAATAAAAATACAATCTTTACAAAACTTGTAGATAAAGACGTAATTAAAATCCCGATTGCCCACGGCGAAGGAAATTATTATACGGACGAAAAAACATTGCACGAACTCGAAAAAAACAATCAGGTAGTATTCCGTTATTCGGACATCAATGGAAACGTAACTCCGGAAGCAAATCCCAACGGTTCGCTCAACAACATAGCGGGAATAATAAACAAAGAAGGCAATGTTCTCGGGATGATGCCCCACCCCGAAAGGGCGTGCGATACGGCATTGTCCAGAACGGACGGAGCTTTAATTTTTAAGTCGATTGCTGAAAGTTTTTATAAATAAGGAGGATGAATTATGTTTGGAAACTTAGGCGCATCTGAGATTATTCTTATTGTGCTTGCAATTTTGATTCTTTTCGGCGCGAAGAAAATTCCGGAAGTAGCTCAAGGCATCGGTAAAGGTATGAAAGAATTCAAAAAGGCAATCCGGGAAGTGGAAGAAGACATTAAATCGATCGACAAAGTCGACTCGAAAAAAGAAACCGAAAAGGATAAATCCGAAACTTCAAATTAATCACGGTGATTTAATTGGCTCAATACAGAAACCACTCGGAAAAAACGGAATTAATTAAATCGGGAAAACTTTCGTTAAGAAAAAACGTTGAAGAATTCCTTCGTAAAATCGAAGACAATAAAGAGCTCAACGCTTTTAATTTTGTTTTTGACGATGCGTTATCGGAAGCCGATAAGATTGAAGAAAAAATCAAAAGCGGCAAAGCCGGCAAATTGGCTGGAATGGTAATTTCTGTCAAAGACGTCCTCTCAATAAAAAACCGTCCGATGACCTGCTCGTCGAAAATATTGGCAAACTACGAAGCCGTCTATACCGCTACGGCGGTTCAAAAATTAATCGACGAGGACGCCATAATAATCGGAAAGACCAACTGCGACGAATTTGCGATGGGTTCGTCGAACGAGAATTCCGCATTCGGCATAGTTCGAAATCCGCACGATAAAGAACGCGTGCCCGGAGGCTCAAGCGGCGGCTCGGCAGTTTCTGTCGCGGCAGGATTGTGCGACGCTTCCATAGGCACCGACACCGGAGGATCGATTCGTCAACCTGCGGCTTTTTGCGGCGTCTACGGTCTCAAACCAACTTACGGAAGAGTTTCAAGATACGGTTTGACCGCATTTGCATCGTCTTTCGATACTGTCGGTCCTTTTGCAAATTCGGTCGACGATATTGCCCTGATTTTAAGCGTTCTAGCCGGTAAAGATCCGAGAGATTCGACAAGCCGGGAGATTGAAGTTCCCGATTTCGATTTAACCGGAAACGGACCGGAAAAATTCACCGTGGGTATACCGAAAGAATACCTCAATCCTTCGAGCGAAGGCGGACTCGACCCGGAAATTAAAGAAGCCGTAGAGAATCAAATTAATATATTAAAGAAAAACGGATACGAAGTTAAGGAGATATCGCTGCCCCACACGGAATACTCAATTGCAACATATTATATATTGACGACAGCCGAAGCCTCTTCGAATTTATCGCGTTACGACGGAGCGCATTACGGTTACCGGTCGGACAAAGCGAATAATTTATTCGATATGTACACCGAATCGAGAACAGAAGGATTCGGCAAAGAAGTTAAGCGCAGAATTATGCTGGGAACTTACGTTCTCTCCGCAGGCTATTACGACGCTTACTACAGAAAAGCTCAAAAAGTAAGACGCCTTCTAAAAGAAGATTTCGATAAAGCATTCGAGCAGGCAGATTTAATATTGACTCCCACAACGCCTACGGTAGCATTCAAGATCGGCGAAAAATCAGCCGACCCGCTCCAAATGTATTTGAGCGATATTTTTACCACGCCGGCAAATCTGGCGGGTATACCCGGAATTAATATTCCTATCGGAAAAAACTCGGACGGTATGCCGATCGGGCTCCAGTTGATGGCCAATCATTTTGAGGAACTTAAATTGCTCCGGTTTGCCAAACAGCTGGAGAAGTTGAAATAAATTAATTCGAGAAATTTCGGGTATATTTCAAATTCCTTTCTTAATTTTGTAAGAAATATAAACAAACTACGGGAAAAATTATGAGTATCCTTCTCGACAAAAGAACGCGCGTTTTAGTTCAGGGAATAACCGGAGGCGAAGGTTCTTTCCATACCCGTCAAATGCTCGAATACGGAACTAAAGTTGTCGCCGGAGTAACTCCCGGCAAAGGCGGACAGAAATTCGAAGATACCGACATACCCATTTTCAATACCGTTAAAGAAGCGGTAAAAGAAACCAAAGCCACAGCTTCGGCTATCTTTGTGCCGCCGGCTTTTGCTGCCGACGCAATTCTTGAGGCAGCCGACGCGGGCATTAAATTAATCGTCTGTATTACCGAAGGCATTCCAGCCAGGGATATGGTTCGTGTCTATAATTCATTAAAAGGAAAAGACGTGCGTTTGATCGGTCCGAACTGTCCGGGCATTATATCGCCCGGAAAAGCAAAAATCGGAATTATGCCCGGCTTCATCCATAAAAAAGGAAAGGTTGGCATTGTTTCGCGAAGCGGAACTTTAACTTACGAAGCTGTCAAACAATTATCCGATCTGGGCATCGGACAATCGACGTGCGTAGGAATCGGAGGCGACCCTGTGATCGGCTCCCGTTTTATCGACATTATTAAATTGATGAACGAAGACGAAGGCACCGAAGGTATCGTTATGATCGGCGAAATCGGCGGAACAGCCGAAGAAGAAGCTGCCGAATATATTAAAAAGCACGTCAAAAAACCGGTAGTCGGATTCATCGCAGGTCGTACCGCTCCTCCGGGAAGACGAATGGGACACGCCGGAGCCATCATATCGGGAGGTAAAGGCACTGCCGCTGAAAAAATGGCGGCTCTCAAAAAGGCGGGAATTCACGTCGTCGAAAGTCCCGCTGAAATCGGAATCACGATGAAAAAAGCTTTGGAAAAAAATCAAAAAAGAAATAAATAAAGGAGAAATAAATTGAGCAGAACTCTTGCTATTCTTAAACCCGACTGCGTCCGCAAGGAATTAATCGGAAAAGTAATAAGTCATATTCAAAGCGCCGGATTTAAAATTGCGGCAATGAAAATGGTTAAACTTACGCCCGACGCCGCAAAAGGATTTTACGAAGTGCACAAGGAAAGACCGTTTTTTCACGAACTGATTTCATATATGACATCGGGTCCGTGCGTGCCTATTGTGCTCGAAAAAGAAAATGCCGTTGAAGATTTCCGCAAATTGATAGGCGCCACAGACCCTGCAAAAGCCGAAGAAGGCACTATCAGAAAAATGTACGCCGAAAACATTCAGGAAAATATCGTTCACGGCTCCGACTCGGACGAAAACGCGGCAAAAGAAATCGCTCATTTCTTTTCAAGAAAAGAATTATTAGAAATCAACGGATGGGAAGAATAAAATGAAAAACAGATTAATTGCCCTGCTTCTCTTTGCGATCATTGCAGGATGCTCGGGCGAAAAAGATAATAATCAGAACTCCGCCGAACTCAAAGAGATCGATCTGAAAGGCAAATCGGTAACTGTCGACTATAAATTCTCCAAAGGCGATAACATTAAGTATAAACTGACTACGATAACCGCTGCAAACGAGACAATTCAAGCCGACTCGCTCATTGAATCCAAATCGAACGAAAACACGATTTATCAATTCGATATTAACGTCGTTGAAGTGGAGCCGGACAATACAGCCGAGTTGGCAATAACAATTTCGTCATTGAAAATCGACGCGGACATTAACGGACAAAAATTCTTGTACGACGCAAACGCTAAAAACGACCAGGAACAGAATCAGAAATTCATCCAGTATTATGCAATACACAATGTTCCATACCGCGCCCGGGTAAGCAAAAAAGGCGAAGTGCTCGAAGTTTCTAGGCTCGACAAAATGGTCGATAAAATGAACTCGCTGCAGCCGGAGAATCAGAAACTCACAACAGAACAAAAAGTTCAGCTCTCCAAAAGCATCGGAGACGCAATCATCAGACCGCTTACTCAATTAATTTTCAGAGAACTCCCAGACAAACAACTGGCGCAAGATTCTACATGGATAAAGACCTATCCTTCCCAGCTAAGCGTATTCAACATAAACAACAACGTTACTTACAAAGTAGACGGGTTTGTCGAATATGACGGCAACCGGGCGGTAAATGTAAGCGCGGATTTAAACACAACTTGGACGGGAAATAAAAGCGGCGAAGAAAACGGCATCAAATACAGTTTCGAAGATCCGAAAATCGAAGGCGAAGGAAAAATTCTTTTCGATATCGACAGAGGTCTTTTAATAAAATCGGAAACGGGAACTACCGTTGAATTGAAAGCCAATCTTGAAATGCTCAATTCGATGCAGCAGAAAATCAAAACCGTTCGAAAAGATATTACGACAAACAAAAATATTATTGAACTGCTGTAAATAAATGCCTGCCCGTTAGCTAACGGGCAGGTCTTTTTTACTTTTTTCTTTCCACAATAACTTTCAAACCTTCAACGGCTTTTACTGTAATAGGGCTGTCTCTTTGAATATAATCGCCTTCCGTAATTACGTCGACTCTTTTGCCGTCTATCAAAGCTGTTCCTGAAGGTCTCAAATCTGTATAAGCGATACCTTCCCTGCCGATCAAATCTTTCAATGACGGCAAAGTTCCGTATCCCGATTTCTGTTCAACTTTTTTATCCAGAACCAATTTGGTAACCACGCTTGTTTTAGGCAAATATTTAAGCATTAAAGCCATAATAACAAGCGTAGAAAGGAGCGTAAGCGCAAGCTGTATAATAGCAAACGAGATAATATCCCAATCGATTAATGGGAAATCGGAAACAAGCCCCAGGAAAAGGCTGACTATCATTAATGCTATTCCGCTAACGCCGAATATGCCGAAACCCGGTACAACGAAGATTTCAATAAGGAGCAGTATAACGCCCACAATAAAGAGGATTATTTCGAGAGCCGAAGCAAGTTCAAGAATGTAGCCGCTGCCGAAAAATAGCGCCAGACTGATTACTCCAATCGTCCCGGGCATTCCCCAGCCAGGAGTTTTTATTTCCGTATAAAGCCCGAGCAAGCCGATCATTATCAATAGAGATGATATAATCGGATGGCTGAGAAATCTGATGAAATCTTCCGCCCAGTTCGATTCGACTGTAATCAAACTCGCATTTTTGTATCCGAAAGCTTCTTTAACTTCTTCGACAGATGATAGAATTGTGTCTGCCATTCCGAATTTAAGGGCTTCTTCCGCAGTCAGCGTAATCAGTTTTGTGCTGTCGTCCTGCAGGTCGGGCACAACTATAGTTTCATCTACCATTCCCTGGGCAATATCTGTTCTCCTGCCGTTTTTTTCGGCTGTCGCTCTCATTTCCGAGCGCATGTAGGATTGATATTTTTCGGATTGTTTTTGACCGGATTGATCGACTACAGTTGTAGCGCCCATTGAAGCGCCCGGAGTCATAACAATTTTTTCGCATGAAAGAGCTATCAATGCGCCGGCGGAAATTGCGCGCTTGTCGATAAATGCGATGGTTCTTACTTTACTGTTGAGTATTGCATCTTTAATTTGAGTGGCTGCGTCGACTCTTCCTCCGAAAGTATTAATTCGGAAGATAATTGCATCTGCCGTATTCTGCTCCGCTTCGTCGACAATTCTTTTTACGTAAGGCGCCAATCCCAGATCGATATCGCCTTCGATATCGCCGTAATAAACTTTTTGCGCCGATACGCTCGACAGAAAGATTAAAACCAGCAGCAGTATTTTTTTCAATTTACCCTCTCGCTCAAATTTATGTTACTCTTAAATAACCAAATTGAACGACTAATTCAACACCTATCTGCCGGTAAAAGCGTAATTGAGCATTTTATAAACGAGTTTTGCCGCTACAAAATTCGACGAAGGATGATATTTAGAAGGCGCCAGTTCCACGACGTCGAAGCCTACAATGTTTTTTTCCGCCCCGACAATTTTCAATAGATTCATGGTTTCGTCCCAGAAGAGACCGCCCGGCTCAGGAGTTCCAGTCGCAGGCAACAACGACGGATCGAATCCGTCGACGTCAAAAGTTATGTAGACGTTTTCCGTCAAATTCTTTACGACCAATTCCTGCCAGTTCTCGCCGTACATACCCGACTTGATTTCTCTGGCGTAGAAAGTTTTGATGTTGTGTTTTTTTCTAAATTCCGCTTCTTCTTTGCATTGAGCGCGGATTCCCACCTGGACAATATTTTTATTGAATTCGGCTATTCGAGCCATTACGGAGGCATGCGAAAATTTACTGCCGTTATAACTGTCGCGCAGGTCGGAATGAGCGTCGATTTGAAGGATCGAAAGGTTGGGAAATCGTTCCGAAAAAGCCATTGCCGGAGCCGAAGAAATCGAATGCTCGCCTCCCAACAAAACTACGAACTTGCCGTTGTCGATTTGCCGCGCGGTCTCTTTGTAAATTTTCCTGAGTGATTTTTCGATCGACAAATTCTTAAAATCCAACGGCTCGAGAGTAGCTATCCCTTTTTCAAAACATAGTTCGCGGTTCATTTCCTCGTCATAAAATTCGACATAATGAGAGGCTTTCAGAATTTCATCGGGGCCTGTTGCAGTTCCTTTTCCGTAACTAACGGTTCTTTCGAAAGGAGCCGAAATAATAACTATTTCGGATTCTTCGTAATTGGAATACTCTTTTTCGATGGCAAGAAAATTTTTTTTGATTCCCAAAACTTTCATACTTCCTCCGGATAGAAATAATAAAAGCCCCGTTCCCCTGAACGGGGCTTGTGAGCATTTGATAATTATTTGTCGTCTCTCAAAATAGTGGCTATAGCCGACCGTTCGAATTTCATTTTTACATTATTGCCCACGTCGATAAGAACGGTTTTTTCGTCGAGTCCTGCGACAGTGCCGTAAAGTCCGCTGCTGAGAATCACTTTGTCGCCTTTTTGAACCGAAGAGAGCAATTTTTCGCGTTCCTTGGCTCTTTTTTGCTGTGGACGAATAATCATAAAATAGAAGATGGCAAAAATTGCGCCGAACATAATCAAAGTGCTGATCAATCCGCCTGAACCGCCCTGTCCGTTCGGAGGCGGAGCCATTGCTAATAATAAATCCATTTAATACTCCTTATTTAATTGTACATTGGTTGATAAAATTTCTACAATTTCGTTTTTCCATTCAATAAAGCTTCCGTCGAGTATCTTTTTTCTGGCAGTTTTAACCAGGTTCAGATAAAAAGTCAAATTATGAATAGAAGACAATTCCAAAGCTAATATTTCTTTTGCATTAAATAAATGCCTGAGATACGACTTGCTGAAATTTCTGCACGTGTAACAATCGCAATCGGGGTCGAGCGGCGAAAAGTCGTCTTTGTATGCTGCGTTGCGCATCGAAACAATACCGCGCGACGTAAAAAGATACGCATTTCTGGCATTGCGGGTCGGCATTACGCAGTCGAACATATCCACCCCGCGCTCAATAGCCTCGAGAATATTTTCCGGACGCCCCACGCCCATCAAGTATCTCGGTTTGTTCTCCGGCATAAAATCGGTAGTGAAATTTACAAGGTCGTACATTACTTCCGGCGGCTCGCCAACCGCAAGCCCTCCGATTGCATAACCGTCGAAATCGAGTTTCAGCAGATCTTTAGCCGAAATTTCTCTCAATTCTTTATAGACGCTGCCCTGAATAATTCCGAAAAGAGCCTGCGAATGACCGTAGAGAGGTTTTGTCGATTCAAAAGCCTCTTTATTGAGTAGAGCCCAGCTGCTCGTCAATTCGGTCGATTTTTTTGCATAATCGTATTCGCACGGGTAAGGCGTGCATTCATCGAGCGGCATAATAATATCCGAACCGATACTTCTCTGGATTTCGATAACTTTTTGCGGCGTAAAATAGTGTTTCGAGCCGTCGAGATGAGATCTGAACTCGACGCCGTCGCTTTTCAGTTTTCTCAACTCGGTAAGGCTGTAGACCTGGAAACCTCCGCTGTCGGTTAGTATCGGCAGGTCCCACGACATAAATTTATGCAAACCGCCGGCTTGCTCCAGAATATCCGTGCCGGGACGCAAATACAAATGATACGTATTCGACAAAATTATTTGCGCTTTAATTTCGTCCTTTAAAATTCTTTGGGAAACGGCTTTAACAGTTCCCTGCGTTCCCACCGGCATAAAAATAGGCGTTTCGATTTCGCCGTGCTCCGTAATAATTCTGCCTGCCCGGGCTTTTGAATGTATATCTCTTTTTTCTAACTTGAATTCCATAATTCTCACATAATTCGGAACCGAAATATATGAATATTTCTACCTGATTTTTAGCAATTTTGTAACTTTTGTCTCCATTTTATCCCTCAATACCAGAATATAGAATCCTGCCGGGAGATAATCGAGTTTAATTATTCCCTCCCTGTTTAATACTCCGGAATAGACCACTTCGCCTGCTATATTGTAAAGCGATATATGCGTATTCCCGCGGACACCGGCAATCTTCAAATGATCTCTAAAAGGATTGGGATATGTTATTACATTTTCTGACGTTACATCACTTTGACTAACATTCGTAATATTGCATATTTCATTATAAATTTCTTCGAAGGCATCAGTTATGTTCGAAAAATAATTTTCATCCCATTTCCAGTAAAGCAGTCCGTCGCACGTGGAATCTCTGAGTAGAGCCAGCGAATAATTTACAATTTCATCCTTCGTCATTTGGTTCTGATTAATTCCGCCGGAAAGGACGTTAATACTGTAAATGTTTCTCAATCCCGACTCAATTGCGGCTTTCGAATTGGTATCGATAAAATCATGAATATTGCCGAATTTAGAAGAATATTGAGGTTTGGCATAATCGAGGTATCTGTATCTTCCGAAATTAGACAGGTAATCTGCCGGAGCGCCTACTGCAGCGGCAACAAAATCGACAAGTTTTTTACTCAGCGCCGCCGCCGAATCGATTAGTTTTCCGTCGACTTTATTTCCGTTCCAGTTATTCGGATCGTGCGGTTCATCGAACATCAAATGGCAAAAAATAATCTCTTTATATTCTTCGAAATCGAATCCGGAATACTTATTCAATTGCTCCGCAAATTTGTCGATGCTAAAATTACCGTCTTCATTCTGAAAGTTATGCCGTGCTCCCGTTAAATTCAGACATATCGTATAACCGTACCGTTTACTGTCCTCAAGAATGGCGCGTAAAGAGGTTGTATCTGTAACCGATCTGAAAACGAAATTAAGATAATCATGCTTTACGTCTACAGGCTGATGGAAAGCCCCGAAATTGATGCAATTTTGGGGAAAGATAAAATCAGCAAAGAAAAGGAGCAGTATAATTACTTTATTCAAATCGCCTAAGTTTTTATTATAATTTCAGTTAGATTCTTTTACGTAAAGTTTCACCAGATCGACTTTTTTCTTATCCGACTTAAGAATTTGTATCGAAAAATTGTCGATATTGAACGATTCCCCTTTACGAGGTATACGGCCGAGTTTTGTGGTAATATAGCCTGCCAGAGTTTCGTAATCGCCCTCTTCGATATTCAAATTGAATTCGTCGTTGAGGTAATCGATTTCGACTTTACCGCTGAGTATATATGTGTGCTCCCCGATTTTTCTGGCAATAATTTCGTCGACGTCGTATTCGTCCCTAATTTCGCCGAACAGTTCTTCAATCAGATCTTCAACCGTTATTATGCCCGCCGTGCCCCCGAATTCGTCGACGACTACCGCAAGTGAAAACTGTTTGCTCAAAAATTCATTCAGCATTTCGAGGCTTCTTTTCGATTCGGGAACAAAAACAACATCGCGCAATACTGATTTCAGTTCTTTTGGCATTTTCAAAAAATCTTTAACCAGCGCCATCCCTTTTATATTGTCAAGATTTTCCTCGTATACAATTAATTTGGAATAGCCGGATTCAATGAATTTTTCGAGCACTTCGTCCGGCGTGGAATTAATATCGACTCCCACAATGTCAGTCCGGGGAGTCATGGCTTCGTAAACTTTCTGATCGCGAATTTCGATTATCTTGTTTATGATATCGGATTGTTCTTCGTCAATTTTTTGAGCCTGGCTGCTCTCCTCAATCAGATTCTGGATATCGTCACGGTCGATTTCGTTTACAACCCCCTCTTCTTCTCTCTCGTCAATTCTTTCCACAATTGAAGAAATTTTTGAAGTAACGGCAACGAAAGGATAAAACAATACGGATAAAATTCTAACGGGCACAGCCGACATAAGCGCCAGGAAATCTGCAACTTCCCTGCCGATATATTTGGGAATCAATTCCCCGAAGAGCAACAGAAGCATTGTGGATACTAATAATATTTCGAATTCGTTGTAACCGAAATAGTGAAGCAAGAAATAAGAAGAAATCGAAGCGAACGAAATATTAATAATATTATTCGAGATTAAGATTGTAGAAAAGAACGCTTCCGGTTTCCGAACAAAATAGAATGCCGTCTTTGCGTAGAAATTTCCTTTCCTCGCCCGGAGTTCTAGTTTGATTTTATTTGCGACGACATATGCAATTTCGGCAGACGAAAAAAATGCGCTCGCAAATAACAATATTATTAAAATCAGAAAATCGTTGACCATAGATTAACCGTAAATTATCAATAATACAGATAAAATATACAAAATTGCATTCAAAATAGTGGGAATGTCCGACAGTACGAGCTCTGCGGCATCCTCGCCCCGTTTTTGTTTAATTGCAAGGTAGAGATATCTCAAAACTCCGTAGATAACAAATAATATCGTATATACGAGATTTCCCGTGCCGAATTCTTGAACAGTATGTTCCGAAATCGAGTAGAGGGAGTACGAAATAATAATACCTCCGGCGCTGACGGCAGTAATTATGTTTAAAAGCTCCGATGAATAGTCGAGCAGAACTTTTCTTTTCTTCGCATTATCCTCATAGGAGGCATATTCCACACTTCGTTTAATCACCGCCATAAAAAGGGCAATGAAAATTGTCGCAAGTATAAGCCAGCCGGATAATTCCACATTAATGACGACAGCGCCGCCTGCGACCCTCAACAGGAATCCGAAGGCAATAATCATTACGTCAAGTATTACCAAATTTTTAAGGTAAAGAGAATAAAAAAAGTTTATTACAATGTAAGCTGCAATAATGTACTTGAATTGAGCGCCTGTTCCGTATAATATCACTGTCAAAAGGAGCGCTAGTACAATGGCAATTGTTATCGCTTCTTTTCCCGATACTTTTCCGGAGGCAATCGGTCTGTGCTTTTTAACGGGATGCAAACGATCGTACTCGACGTCGAAGTAGTCATTAATTACGTAAACTAATGCGGAAGCCAAAGAAAAAGCGAGAAACGCCATAATCGAGCCTGTCAAACTTGCAGGCTCGAATAAGTTCTTCGAAAAGACCAAAGGGACAAACACAAAAAGATTTTTAATCCAGCTTTTTATGCGGATTAATCTTAAATATTGTCCTAATTTATCCATAATTAAAATACCGGCACATCGGTATATGTGCCGAAATATTTTTTAAGTTCGGCTACCATTTCTCCGAGTGTAACATATTTTTCCGCTGCTTCAATCAAAGGCGGCATCAGATTTTTTCCGTCTCTGGCAGCAACAGCAATATTTTCGAGCGCTTTATTTACATCTTCTCGATTTCTGCCGTTTCTCAGTTCAGCCAGGCGTTTTCTTTGCTCTGTTTCGACTTCGGGAGGAATTCTGAGTATCGGAATGTCGATACTTTCGTCCGGGTCCACGTATTCGTTAACGCCGACTATAATCTTTTCTTTGCTTTCGAGCTGAAGCTGATAACGGTATGCGGAATTTGCAATTTCCTTTTGGAAATATCCCGCTTCGATAGCCGGGATAACGCCTCCGAGAGCGTCAATTTCCGCAAAGATTTTTTCGGCTCCGGCTTCCATTTCGTCGGTAAGTTTTTCGATAAAATAACTGCCCCCGAGCGGATCGACTGTATTGATAACGCCCGTTTCGAAAGCCAGCATCTGCTGCGTTCGAAGCGCAATTTTAACGGCTTTTTCCGAAGGCAGCGCGAGCGTTTCGTCCATCGAATTTGTATGGAGCGATTGAGTCCCTCCCAAAACAGCCGCAAGCGCCTGATACGCCGTTCTTACGATATTGTTTTCCGGCTGTTGCGCCGTAAGAGTGCAGCCTGCGGTTTGGGAATGAAATCGCAGCCACCACGATCTCGGATTTTTTGCTTTATAGACTTCTTTCATTCGACGCGCATAAATGCGTCGAGCCGCTCTGAATTTCGCGATCTCTTCGAAGAAATCGAGGTGCGAATTAAAGAAAAACGAAAGCCGCGGCGCGAACGAATCGATATCCATACCGCGTTCCAGACACGCTTCAATATATGCAAAGCCGTCAGCCAGAGTAAATGCGAGTTCCTGAACTGCGGTCGAACCCGCCTCTCTGATGTGGTATCCGCTTATCGAAATCGGATTCCATTTCGGAGTTTCGTTTTTGCAATATTCTATCATATCGACGATTATTCTCATCGATGGGCGCGGCGGAAATATAAATTCTTTTTGAGCTATATATTCTTTCAATATATCGTTTTGAAGCGTGCCGCTGAGCGAAGCGAGATTCAAACCTTGTTTCTTCGCCACCGCCAGATAAAAAGCAAAGATCATTGCCGCCGGGGAATTAATCGTCATCGACGTCGAAACTTTATCGAGCGGAATATCTTTAAAAAGAATTTCCATATCGAGCAACGAAGAGACCGAAACGCCGCAGATGCCCACTTCGCCCCTGCTCATTTCCGCGTCTGCATCCCAGCCCATCAAAGTTGGCAGGTCGAATGCAACCGACAGTCCGGTTTGCCCTTTGGCAAGAAGATATTTAAAACGCCGGTTTGTATCTTCGGGCGTGCCGAAGCCGGCGAACTGCCGCATTGTCCATATCTTACCCCTGTAGCCTGTAGTATGAATTCCGCGGGTAAAAGGATACTCCCCCGGAAAACCGATATCCGACAAATAATCTTTCCCTTCGATATCGTCGGGAAAGTAGCATTCCTTTATGGGAAGGTCGGATACGGTCGAATATCTTCGAGGCGCGGTTACCGATTCGGATAACCGGTCAAGATATCTTACTTTTGCTTTTTTGTATTCGGATTCCATCGAAATCCTTTCTATTGTTTTTTAGGTTCTGCCGAAACGTTTGTCGAACTCTTCGATCGGTATTTTGATAATTATCGGTCTGCCGTGCGGACAGACATACGGCATCGAAGTGGCAAAAAGTTTGTCGACCAGAATGCGCATCTCTTTTTCGTCGAGCTTGTCTCCGGCTTTGATTGCCGCTTTGCAGGAATACGATTTTGCAAGGTTGTCTTTGACGTCGAGTATTTTTTCCTGCTGATTCTTTCTGTATTCGTGAAGTATGTCGAGCAGCGTATCGACTTCGTGTTCGGTTTTCAGGTCGGAAGGAATGCCGATTATTTCAACGCGGTATTTAGGCTTGAATTTGAGCGTGAATCCGAGATTTGTCAGATACGGCTCGAGTTCCTTAGTCAGTTCGTAATCCGCCGGGTCCATATCGACTACTTGAGGAAACAGAAGGTGTTGCGAAAAGGGAATGTTGGCATTAAACGAATTCAACGCCTGCTCGTAAAGAATTCTTTCGTGCGCCACATGAGCGTCGATAATCATCAGACCGCTTTTAATCTGGGAAAGAATATATTTGTTATGAAGCAATACAATAAACGGAGTCTCGCTTTCTTTCTCCTGCGTCGATTCGAATCTGTGCGTAACTTCTTTTTGCTGAGGTCTGCTTTCGAACGGATGAGGAGCCGATTCGGGAGCCGCTGCGGCTTTAATCTCGTCGTCCAGATGGAAGAGTCTTTTTAAATCTTCTTCGTTGTATTTTTTCGTTTCACGTTCTACCGCAGGTCGGTCGGAAAAGTCGTATTTATCTATATTTCTGAAATTCTGAGGTCTTAATCTCTGTTCGGAATTTCCGTTGTCGTCGAGAGTAACCTGTGGAACGAGGTCGTAACTGCCGATTGTCTTTCTTATTACGGCATTAACAAACGCGTAAATCTCTCTTTCGTCGTCGAATTTAACTTCCAGTTTGGACGGGTGAACGTTGACGTCGACTTTTTTCGGATCAACTTCCATAAAGAGTACGAAGAATGGATAATCGCCTTTTTCGAGTATGTTTTCAAACGCCGAAAAGACCGCGTGATTAATTGTCTTATTTATAACATAGCGTTTGTTGAGGAAAAAGTATTGATCGCCTTTGCTTTTCCGGAGATAATTCGGTTTTGTAACGTAACCGGTAAGAGTTATGTAATCAGTAATTTCTTCGACATCGAGCAGCGCCTCGTCGATATTATCGGCAAATACGGCTTTCATTCTGTCGAGCAACGAACCCGGTTCATAATCGAAAAGAAGATCGTCGTCGTTATAAAATTTAAAGTAGATTTCCGGATGACTTAAAGCGGCGCGTTTGAATGTTTCTATAATATGTTTCAGTTCCGTAGTATTCGATTTCAGAAAATTTCTGCGCGCAGGCACATTATAAAAAAGATTTTTAACCGTAACCGAAGTTCCTTTTTGAAAAGCAACTTTTTCGGCTACTAACTCATTCGAATCCGAAAACCGGATATAAGCGGCAAGCTGGTCTTCTTCCCTTCTGGTTTTAATTTCGAGCTGGCTGACAGCGGCGATTGAAGCCAGAGCTTCGCCTCTGAAACCGTATGTAATTATGCTTTCGAGATCGTCAACGGAATTTATCTTGCTGGTTGCATGTCGCTGAACGCATAGGAGAGCGTCGTCCTGACTCATGCCTTCGCCGTTGTCGATAACCTGAATGAGCGACTTGCCGGCATTTTTAATTATAACTTCGATTTCGGTAGCGCCTGCGTCAATCGAATTTTCGAGCAGTTCCTTTACTACCGATTCGGGTCTGTTAACAACTTCGCCGGCTGCTATTTTATTGGCAATATTCTCCGGCAGTATTTTTATTTTTTTTGATTTATTTTCCATCTTAAATTCACTTTAAGTAATTCTAATATAATGATAAAGAACGAAATCGTTAAATTCTTTTTTAGTTGCAGTCCAATCTTCCTGGTTGAATTCCGGAAAGAAAGTATCCCCCTCGGCGTCGAATTTCATCTCGGAAATAAGCATTTCGTCGGCTATGCCGATAAAAGCCCCGAAAACCTGTCTGCCTCCGATTATAAAAATTTTTTCGTAATCTTTGCAATGCTTCAAAACTTGGTCAACGCTGAATAAAACTACGGAGTCGGACTCGTTTGTTTTATATTCCTTATTCCGGGTTAAAATAATATTGAGCCTGTTATCGAGCGGTCTTTTGAGCGACTCGCGGGTTTTGCGTCCCATTACAACGGGAAATCCTGTGGTCGTCGATTTAAAATGTTGTAACTCCTCGGGAGAATGCCACGGCAACTTGCCTTTATAACCAATCACATTATTTTTCGCTTTAGCGGCGATGATAATAATTTTCATGAAATTACAAATTCATGCCCACGGTATTTTGATACCAAGCAGGTTCAGTTTCTCTTCGAATTCGATTCTTTCTCTGTTCTTTGCAAGGCGGTCGTTTATTTTTTTTAACCAGCCGTAACTATCAGCCAACCGGAGAGCTTCTTCTTTATCTCCCGAATTAATGGCTTTCAAAACATTCAGTTCGAGCGCTGAGAATTTAACGCCGTTATAAATATAATCCATAAAAGCTTCCCATGTAATCGGGCACCATCTGGCGACAATCTCCTTGCCGATAACTTCGGCGTATTGACGAATTTCGTACTGAGCGTGGGAGTCCATTCTCAACGAAATGAATCGCAACAAATTATGAAGGTCGATTTTCCAGTAAGCTTCCGTATAAGTAGAAAGCGGCAAATCTTTACGGGCTTGTTCCCTTGCTACTCCAGCTTCGATTCTTTCTTTATAAATTTCACGCGCATAATTTTGAAACTTTATTTCTTTTTCGGACAAAATTTTGCCGACTTCTGCGCTCAGGAAACCTTCGCTCCCCTGTTTATTGTCTTTTGCCTGGTATCTCCATTTATCCGGGTCTGTTTTTTGAGAAGCGTCGATTGCAATCGAATAACGAGTCGAATACTCGTTGACGTTCGCTGTTCTGTGACGAATCCACTGACGCCAAGTATCCATCGGCACGCGCACATGAAATTTAATTTCGCACATTTCAAACGGAGTCGTATGTTGATTTCTTAAAAGATAACGAATAAGCCCGCGGTCTTCGCTCACTTTTTTCGTTCCTTTTCCGTAAGAAACGCGGGCAGCCTGAACAATCGATTCGTCCGAGCCCATATAATCGACGACGCGAACAAAACCGTCGTCCAGAACTTTAAATTTCTTTCCTAAAATTGAATCGAGTTCTTTGACCGAAACTCGTTCCAGAATTTCGTCTTTATTTTCCATCTAGATTCCGGCTTTAATTTTTTATTGTAAACTGATGTAAAATTTCTCTGGCAATAATCTTAGCGGCGGTTAAAATTCCTTCGTCAATCTTTTCGATCGATTCTTCCGGCGACTCGAAATACTCCGCCAATTCGATAATACGGATATTTTCTTCTTCGGGCAAATCGCCTTCGGCTTCGCCGCATACTACGTAGACGGGCACCCCTTCCGGCGCATATTTTTTGATTATCAGGTAAGCTCCTTTTTCGTATTTACTCTGGAAATCGAATTTGCCTTCTCCCGTTAAAACCAAATCATATTTTTCGTCTGCAAGTCCAAGATCTTCGAAAATAAATTCCTCCGCCGATTTTAATTTAGCGTCGAAGAAAAGTTGAAATGCCGCCGTTAATCCGCCGCCGGCGCCGTTGAGCGACTGTATGGTTTTGTTGTCGCATCCGGCTAAGCCGAGAATTTTTTCGAATCCCTTTTCGAGAACCTCCAGGTCTTTATCGCTTGCGCCTTTTTGAGCGGCATAGACCATCGTAGCGCCTTCTTTACCGAGCAAAGGATTGTTAACGTCGTGAACTACAGTAATGCCGAACGGTAATTTCTTCTTGCTGTAATTAACTTTTTCGGTTTTTATAAAATTAACAGGCAACGCGTCGAGCTTCTTGTTGTCATTATCGTACAATTCAAGCCCCAAACGACTCATCATTCCGAGACCCAAATCATTTGTGGCAGTCCCGCCGATACCGATAATCAGTTCTTCTATTTCAAGAAATCCGTTCTCTTTGCTTTCGATTAACTGTTGTATCAATTCGCCCATTCCGACCGAATTAAGCAACATCGGATTCCTTTTTTCGTGAGGCACCAGATTGAGTCCTAACGCCAGAGCGGATTCGACATAAACTTTTTTATCTTGCATTGAATAGCCGACCGGACACAAGAATTTTTCATCCGAATGCGGATATGAAATTTCGAAATGAAGCAATTCCAGGCTGAAATAATTTTTAGCCGTTTCCAGAAATCCGTCGCCTCCGTCGCTGATCGGTTTATAATGGAATTCAACAACCTTTTTAAGATCGTCAGGAATCAGTTTGTCGAAAGCCGCCTGAAAAAGCGATGCGATTTCAACAGAATTAGCGCATTCTTTGAACGAATTTGGAGCGACGAGAATATTTTTTTTCATATTATTTTTTATTTAGAGTTAGCGGTTAGTTTTGAATAAGCTTCGATTAAGTTCGACTTTGTTTGAAGTAAGTCCTGCGATATTACTTTTACGTCTCCGAGAACCGGAAAGAAATTAGTATCCCCGTTCCATCTCGGCACTATATGGAAGTGAATATGTTCGTCGATACCGGCTCCGGCAGCTTTACCGAGATTTGCGCCGAAATTAAAGCCGTGCGGCTTCATTACCAGATCGAGGGCTTTCATACTCAACTTGGTTACCTGCATAATGCGATTCATTTCCTCTTGAGTCAAATCCTCAAAAGACGACAAATGTCTGTTTGGAATAACCATTATGTGTCCGCTGTTGTAAGGATAAAGATTGAGCATAACAAAACATAAGTCGGAGCTGTAAACTTTGAGCGATTTTTCGTCGTCGATTTTTTCATTGACGGCTTTGCAAAAAATACACGTTTCGTCCTGCTTCTTATCCTTAAATGACTCAATATATTGCGAACGCCAAGGCGACCACAAACGTTCCATAACACTCCTGTAAATTAAATATCGAGGGAAAAAAATAACCGACCCGTCAACCGTAAACGAATTGACGGGTCGTTTAAAATCAGCGCCGCGCAATAATTATTCTGCGGCTTCTTGTTTTTGTTTCTGATATTCTTCTATAATTTTGGCTTCCACTTCTTTCGGCACTTCTTCGTAGTGCGAGAAGCTCATTTTGAACATACCTCTGCCCGAAGTCAAGCTGCGCAATTGAGTCGAATATTTATGGAGCTCTGCAAGAGGAACTTTCGCTTTTATAATCTGGAAGGGAGATTCCGATTCCATACCGAGAATTTTGCCTCTGCGGCTCGAAATATCGCCCATCACGTCGCCCATGTATTCTTCGGGAATTTTAACTTCGACATCGTAAATCGGTTCGAGGATAACGGGCTTTGCTTCCATAAATCCTTTTTTGAAAGCTTGCGATGCGGCAATTTTGAAAGAAACTTCGTCGGAGTCGACCGAGTGGTATGTTCCGTCGAACAAAGTAACTTTGACGTCGACGACCTGGCTGCCGGTAAGAATTCCTTTCGACATAATTTCCTTCAAGCCTTTTTCAACAGCGGGCACAAATCTGCCGGGAACCACGCCGCCTACGATAGCGTCGACAAATTCGAATCCTCCTCCTCTCGGAAGCGGTTCCAATTTAAGATGAACGTGTCCGTACTGTCCCCTGCCGCCTGATTGCTTTTTGTGTTTATATTCCGCGTCGTTGCAAACGCCTTTAATAGTTTCGCGGTAAGGAATTCTCGGCTCGACAAGATCGACTTCTACGCCGTATCTGTCTTTCAACAATTTGATGGCAAGGTTCAATTGAAGTTCGCCCTGCCCTGCAATTATTGTCTGAGAAATTTCAGGGTCGTATTTCGAAATCAAAGTCGGTTCTTCTTCGTGCGCCGTATGCAAAGCTGCGGATATTTTGTCTTCGTCGCCCTTTGCCTTCGGCTGAACTGCCATTCTGATAACCGGTTCGGGATATTCGATTTCCGGCAATACTACCAAGAAGTTTTTGGAACAAAGAGTGTCGCCGGTGTGACTGTCTTTCAGTTTAACCACGGCTCCGATATCGCCTGCTTTCAGACTGCTTACTTCAGTTCTGTTATGACCGTTTAGAATAAAGAGCTGACCGATTCTTTCCGTTTTATCTTTGTGAGTATTTACAAGGTCGATACCCTGAGTAACGGTTCCCGAATAGACCTTGAATATCGAAAGTTCGCCGACGTGCTGTTCGGAAAGAGACTTAAATATGAAGAGAACTGTTTCGCCGTTCGGGTCGCATTTGATTTCGACGGGCGTGCCGCCGTCTTTCATTTTTGCTTCGAGCGGTTTTCTGTCCGCCGGCGACGGGAAATATTTTTCGACGAAATCGAGGAATGTGTTTGCGCCTACGCCTTTTGTGGCTGCCATCGGGAACGCAGGTACAAGCGCACCGTCGACAATAGCTTTTTTTATTCCTTTTACCAGATCGTCTTCGGATAGAGTGCCTTCTTCAAAAAATTTATTCATCAAATCTTCGTCGGACTCGGCTACTTTTTCGATCAATTCCTCGCGCAGTTTATCAGCCTGTTCTTTGAGATTAGCCGGTATATCTTCAACCGTAACCTTTTTCGAACCTGCGTCGCCGTAAGTAACAAGTTTCATTTTAATCAAATCCACAACGCCGTTGAAATTGAGACCTTCGCTCGCAGGGAAAGCGACCACGCTTACATCGGGCGAAAGTCTGTTTTTTGCAACTTCAATAGTATCAAAGAATTTGGAGTGTTCGTTATCGACTTTATTAACAATTACCGCTGAAGGGATATTGTATTTTCTTGCATATTCCCACGTCAGTTCGGTGCCGACTTCAATCCCTTCGGCGCTTTTGATAACCGAAACCGCTACGTCGGATACATAGAGGCTCGAAATTACCTGTCCGATAAAATCGGGAAAACCGGGAGTGTCGAGCAAGTTAATTTTTTTATTGTTCCACTCCAAATGAAGAGGAGTGGCATAGATAGAGATTTGTTTTTCAATTTCATTCTGGTTAAAGTCGGATACAGTATTTCCTTCTTCAATTTTACCGATTCTGTTAATAGCGCCGGATGTAAAAAGGAGTAATTCGGAGATGGAAGTTTTACCGCTTCCGCCGTGTCCAATTAATGTAATATTTCGGATTGCGTCTGGATTATACTCTTTCAAGATGTAGTCTCCTTATAATATTTATCGATCGAGAAAATTTATTTTCGCGCCATTGTAGACCAAAAAGCCCGCAGACCTTTGGCGACGGCTCGTAAATTCGATATGAAATTAGCGGCTTTTTCTTCCTCCTTCAATATTTTTCCCTTTTTGAAAGAATTCACTTTTTCTTTAAATCTTTTAATGGACGAATCGATTTCCGTCCAGTAATCTTCGATGTCGGAAACAATCCTCCTGGCTTTGTCGACGGTTTCATTCAGATTGTCGACAGCCGGGATTGTCTTGTCGATTAGCATATCAATATCTTTACGAAGGGCTTGAATATCGTCCGTAATTTTTTTCAGGTAGACAATTAAAAAAACGCACAAAGATATTGCCGCTAAAATTAATACAACCAGTAAGATATCGATTAAAGTCATAATAAATAATTAAGATTCTTTTTCAGAACGATAAGCGTCGACGCCGGCTTTAACTGCGGCTTTCAACTTGTCGCTTTCTTTTTCAACTTTTTCTTTGCCTGTTTTAACCGCGTCCGAAGCTTTGACTTTAGCGTCTGCCAATACTTTTTCCGCTTCGTCCAAAAGCGCGTCGACTTTTTCTTTAGTTTCGGCTACGAGCTTTTCGGATTTCTTCTTGCCTTCATTTATCAATTGATTAGCTTTGTCTTTTGCCACAGCCAGATACGATTCGGCGTCGTCCATCACGTCTTTAGATTTAATGCGGATGTCTTCTCTCAATTCTTTACCGCTTTTGGGTGCAAATAACATTCCGAGCAGCGAACCGATAGCTGCGCCGGCAAAAAAACCGATCAAAATACCTTTTCCTACTCCTCTTGTTTCATCGTTATGCATAGAATCCTCCTTTGTCTGTTTTTAAGTGTTGTAAAATAATAACCGCCTTTTCTAAAATCAAGGTTTGAACGAAAATCGGAGTGAATAATCGACAAAATAACTATACTATTGCCAGGATTTGAAAAAATTATCGCGTAATATCCAGAATGGCTTTATATACTTTTGCAATTGGCAAACCTACAACGTTATAATAGCAGCCGTCAATTTTTGAAATGAAGAGCGCGCCATAGTCGTCCTGAATTCCGTAAGAGCCGGCTTTATCCATCGGACTGCCGCTTGCGATATAATTCAGAATTTCCTTGCGCTCTAATTTTCTGAAAGTAACTTTTGTTTTTTCGTAATCAACTATTTTTTTGCCGTTCGATAAATTTGCAACCACAAATCCGGTATAAACCGTGTGAGTATTCCCGCTCAGTTTCGATAGCATTTCAAAGGCTTCTTTTTTTGACCGGGGTTTTCCCAGTATTTCTTTTTTAAAAACTACGATAGTGTCGGCGGTGATTAGAATTCCCTCTTTCACTTTTTTAGAAGCGGCGTTGAATTTATCCAGCGCCAGACGCTTGACGGTTTTAGCCGGATGCTCGCCGTCTTGAATATCTTCATTAACGTCGACGGAAAACGCTTTGAAATTTAGGTTCATCAATTTAAGCAGTTTTCGTCTGCGGGGAGATTTCGAAGCAAGATAAATTGGGATTGTTTTGTCGATCATAAAGAAAATCAGCGGAACAAAGCTTTGATACTGCCCCACGTGCGTTTAACGCTCGATACTCTGTGCACAACGTTATACGGAGCGCTGTAAGCTGTCTGTCCGTCTTTGTCTACGATTTTAAGACGATACGCATAAACCGCGTCGGTCGATTTGAATGCCGTTTGATCGACGTATTCGTAGCTTTTGTCTGGTTCAGGTTCTACTCTGGCGAGAAACATAAACTGACCTGTAACCGTTCTGCGTTCGATTTCGAAATGACTAAGATTAACTTCGCTCGAAGTTTTCCAGGTAATTAGAACGTTGTTATCCTGACTTTCCGCTTTGAACTCGAGAATGGTTGTAGGCGCATAAAGAAGAGTTGCGGAAATCAATAAAGTCAATATGGTCAGTTTTGTTTTCATATTTCCTTGTCAAATATATCGGAAGATATTAAGATTGTCAAGTATTTATTTGCTATACTTTTTTGTAAGTCTGCCAGTTGCCGTATTTGAATTTAATGTAAATGATTCCCGCATAAAGAATGACATAGAAAGGCAGAGCCAGCCAGGCGCCGATCAAACCGAGTTTAAAGACTACTCCGAGCAGATATGCGATGGGCACAAAAACAAGCCAGTTCGAAATTACCTCGGCCACCATCACAAAAAACGTTTTGCCCGCGGCTTGAAGACCGTTTGCAAGCACTACTCCGAAAGAATAGAAAATTTGTCCGAACCCGGCAATCCTCAATGCTGGCGCGGCGGTATCGATTACATTGGCGTCGTTCGTCGTAAGAATCAAAACAATTCTCGGCGCCGCAAGGAAAATAATGCCGACCAGCAAAGTATATAAAGCCGCCAATTTGCTGGTTTCGAATCCGTAATGCCGGGCGCGTTCGGTATCGCCTCTTCCGAGATTATTTCCCACCAGAGTTTGAACGGCTATCCCGAATCCGAAACACGGCATCAGAGAAATCAAGAGAGCAGTAAACACTACGTTGCTTGCAGCCTGTTCCAGAGTGCCGATCAATCCTGTAATCGAAATAAAGCTAAGAAAACCAACCAGAATAAAAACATTCTGGATCGAAACTGGCAGCGAAATTTTTATAATCGATTTAGCTATTTCGGGCACAAACCGGAGATTCCTGAAATATTTGTACGTTCTTCTGTAAGAAGGCAGAACAGACACTCCGAAATAGAAAAGCGCGTCGCATACGGTCGCCAATGTAGAACCCAAACCTGCGCCTGCAAGTCCCATCCCTTCAATCCCGAACATGCCGTATATGAAAATATAGTTAAAGATAATATTTAAGAAATTGGCGATGATTCCCGAAAACATAAAGATTTTAGTTTTACCGATACCGAAATAAAAGCCTCTGTACGATACGGTCATCAGGAAAAACGGAATGCCGAGGAACCTGTAATGGAGATATTCGCCGGCGTAAAAAGCGACTTTGTCGTCGACCGCCAGAAAATTTGCTATCGTATCGGCAAAAACTATAACGAGAGAACTGATTAGAAGTCCGATCATCGTGGCAAGCGCAAGCGACGTATTCAATACTTTGCCGCAGCCTTCGTAATTTTTTTCACCGTATCGTCTGGCAATTACAACGTGAGTGCCGGTAGCGAGACTCGAAAAAAAACTCACCACAGCCCACGTTGCAAAAACCCCGATTCCCATAGCTGCCAGATAGTATTTCGCGTCGGGAAGTCGACCTACCATAGCGGTGTCGACCATCGAAACCACCATCTGTGTGGAAAGTCCCGCAATAGCCGGAAGAGCTATCTTGAGTATATATTTATGATCTTCTGTAAAAGAAAATAATTTCATGGTTTCTAAAATATCGAATTAAGAATTACATCAAAAATAATTTATGTTTCCAATGCAATTAATTTAATATTAACTATTTGTGGAAAATTTTACTATTTTGCGTACAAAACAATCCGTCTGAATGGACAGAAGACAGGAAATATTGACCCTGATCAAAACACTGGGGATTAGCATTAATCACCTGGCAGGACAATTAGGACTTAAAACGCATACGCTCAATTATCTGCTTCACGACTCATCGGCTCTCGACGACGAGCTTTATACTCAAATTAAAGACGTTCTGGATAATTATCAGTATGAATTAAGGTTATTCAACGAACAAGAGGAAGAGACGCTCGATTTATTCGACGAAGACGAACAGCATCAGTTCATGGGCGAGCGGATACGTCTTTTTGCCAGAAGGAAATTCGGCACTTTGAAGAAGCTCGCAGACGCGATGGAAATTTCGCCGCAGCAATTGCAACAATACATAAGCGGAAAAAGAGAACCCGGCTCCAGAATACTTATGAAATTTCTGAAGCTCGGGTGCGATTTAAACTGGCTTCTCGGAGGCAGAGAATCAAACGAATCTTACAGGATTCAAAAACTCGAAGCTCGCATTAAAGAATTAACTAAAGGACTCGAAGAAATTTCGGAAAAAATCAACGATCTTCTGAGGAATCAAAACAGATAGATGAATCTGAATGCAATATCCCCGCCGCTGTAATTTTTTCTTCCGCCTACCGAATCTTTGAAATCCGTCATCAGATTGTAACCTGCTTCCGCTCCCATGATGAAATGCTTACCCAGAATAAAATCGATTCCGGCCAGAGGTTTCACTCCGAATACCGATTCCGACCGTGCGGACGTCTGAACAATAGAATTTTTTGCTTCGCTTCCGATATAAACGCCCGCAGCCAATCCCGCAAAAGGTCTTATTTTGCCGGGATTTTCGTCAATGAAATAATAATTGACTCCCATCAATAACGGCACTACGCTGCTGGCGCTCTGCCCTGTGTTCCAGCCGTCCACTTTAACATCGGCGGAACCGTTTAAAAATCCGAGGCTGAAACGTATCGATAAGTTTTCCTGCAGCCAATTACTGTAAAACAAACTCCCCATAAATCCCGTAGCAGAAGCGGTAACGTTATAAGCGGCAGAAACACTGTTTTTTTCCGAGTTCAGATACGTACCCAATGTAAAACCGAGCGCAGATTTTCCTTCAATCGATACCGATTGAGCTTTAATGCTTACCATCAAAATAAATCCCATTAACAACGGATATGTCTTTTTCACTCTTCCCTCAATTGAATGATACGTCAAACTAAAAATAACTTCTTCTAAATGCAACAAAAATATCCTGTTTTATTATCTTTGTATTAAAAAAAGAAATTTATTATGAAAACCTTAGAAAACAAATGGGCTCTGGTAACCGGAGCCAGCCGGGGAGTTGGAAGACAAATTGCAATCGGACTGGCGGAAAGAAAGTGTAACTTGATTCTTCATGCCCGAAGTAAATCGAATCTAACCGCGACGGAAAATCTGATAAAAAAATACGGCGTAAATTTTATATCGGTCGAAGCCGAGCTATCCGACGAAAAACAAGTCGACGGAATGATATCCGAGATAAAAGAAAAAATCGGAACGGTAGAAATTCTTTACAATAATGCGGCAATAATGAGCAAATACAATGAAGATTTTTTCAGAATCGACATCGACGAGTATAAAAAAATATTTGAAGTAAACGTTTGGACTGTAATCAGATTATGTTCGGCATTTGCGCCGATGATGAGAAAGAATAAATGGGGCAGAATAATTAACGTTACTTCAGGAATTGAGAATCAACCTCAGCTTGCGCCCTATTCGATATCGAAAGCTGCAATCGATAAATATACCAAAGACATTGCAGGAGAATTAAAAAAGGATAACGTTCTTGCAAATTTACTCGATCCCGGCTGGCTGAAAACGGATATGGGCGGTAAAGATGCCTGGTTCGAAGTGGAAACCGTATTGCCGGGCGCGCTCGTGCCGGCATTGCTGGACGACTATTCGACGGCAGGCGAACTGTTCCGCGCTCAGGATTATAAAATGCTGGAACGCTAAAATATCGGATTCAGCCCCAGATGGCGCGCTATTACAATCCTTTGAATTTCCGAAGTGCCTTCGCCTATCTGCAATAGCCGCTGGTCTCTGTAAAAACGCTCTATTTCATATTCTTTCATCAGACCGTAGCCGCCGTGAATCTGAAGAGCTTCGTCGGCAATTTCGCGCGCAATTTCCGAGCAATATAACTTTGCCATTGCCGCTTCGGTGGTAAAAGGTTTTTTATTGTCTTTCAGCCAGCAAGCTTTATACAGGAAAGTTCTTGCCAATTCGATTTTCATCGCCATATCCGCCAGCTTAAACGAGTTTACTTCGAAATTGCCAATAAATTGTCCGAACTGTTTTCTGGTCTTCGAATATTTAAGAGCCAGTTCGAAAGCTCCCTGAGCGCAGCCCAATCCCATAGCGGCTATTGCAAGTCTTCCGGAATCGAGCGTCGAAAGCATAATTTTGGAACCCTCGCCGATTTTTCCCAATAAATTTTCTTCGGGCACGAAGCAGTCGCTCATAAACAATTCGGCTGTGTTCGAGGCGCGCCACATCATTTTGCCCTTTAAGGAGGAAGTTGTAAAACCGGGCGTTCCTGTTTCAAGAAGAAAGCAGCTGAATTCTTTATGATCTTTCTCTTTAATTCCGGTTCGAGCTTTAATTGTGGCGCCGATTGTCAAAGGAGTGTCGCCGTTTGTAATGAATGTCTTCTGCCCGTTCAAAATCCAGCCGTTCTTAGTTTTGCCGGCGGATGTATTTGTTCCGTTTGAATCCGAACCCGCATCCGGTTCGGTCAAACCGAAAGCCCAAAGCGCATTTCCGCTTGTTAATTTGGGAAGATATTTAAGTTTCTGTTCTTTAGAGCCGTATCTGAAAATCGGGCCGGTTCCGAGCGAATTATGAGCGGCAACAGTAGCCGCCTGCGAGGCGTCTACTCTGGCAAGCTCTTCGACAATAATTATATACGATAAATAATCGAGTCCCTGTCCGCCGAATTCGGGCGATACCGTTATGCCCAGAAATCCCATCTCCCCCATCTTTTTTGTAATCTCAAGCGAGAACTCCTCTTTTTCGTCGAGTTGTTTTGCAACCGGACGAATCTCATTTTCCGCAAAATCTCTTACCGAATTCCTCAACATTTCATAATCGCTGCCCAATTCGAAATTCATGGAACCTCCCTATTTTGTTAATCTTTGAGAAGACGGCCCGGTACGGAAATTTTTTGATTAAGAAACGCCTGGGCATAAGTTTTACCCTGAGCGTCGATTTTCAAAGAACGGGTGCCTCCGCCGTCGAGCGATTTTTCCAGCAAAAAATTAAACGCATTAAGGTTTGGCAATTCGTACCTTACAACTTTGCCTTTACACAAATCCCTGAAAAGATATTTCATATAATCGGCGGTAAGATAATCTTTAAGGAAACGATAAATTTTTTCGTTCCTTGCAATTACTCCGATATTTGCCGTATCGCCTTTATCGCCCGACCTTGCCAGGCAAAGGTCGTAAAATCTTACCGGCGTATCCGCATCCTCCGGCAATCCGGGCACAAACGATTCAACTCCGGCTGAAATTTGCGCCTCGCTGCCGCCGTTCTCAATTTCTTTTTCAAAGCCGGTAACCGTCTCGATTTCAAATTTATCCTCCGGGAAGAAAAGAAGATAAGCTTTAACTACGGATTTAGGTATAAGAGCCGGCCAGTACGTAATTACGCTTCGAGGTCTGGGACGCCCGCCAGTGACTGCAATTCCGGGAGGCGAGCTAAGAATCAAAGGAGCTATTTGTTTCGAGAATTCATTCAATTTATTCAAATCGTAATCGTAAGCGCTGAAGCGCAACAATATTTCGTTTGCATCATCGTACTCTGCAAGCGAACCGTGGCACGCGTTAAACCCTACAAATTCGGTATTGGTTCTTTCAAAATCGATTTCCAGTCTGCTCCAGAAAATCTCTTTGATTTTCTCCGCTTTGCGTAGAACGCCGGGTCCGCTTACAATTACCGAGCCTTCTATTTTATATCCGTCTTCGTATGCCATCGACACTTTATAAAAAGGGGTAGAAGGCTTGCCTTTAATATTTTTGACGCGCACTCTGTCGATATCTTCCTGAACAAGTTCTATCGATTTGAAATCCGCAATTACATCGGGCGAAATATATTCGGAAGGATTTCCCATTTCGTAAAGCAATTGTTCTTTAACCGTATTTATTGTTACGCTGCCGCCCGTATTATCGTGTTTTGTCACTACGAATTCGCCGTCGGGATAAACTTCGACAATCGGATATCCGAAATTGTCCCATTTGTCTATCTTATGCCAGTCTGAAAAATTTCCGCCCGAAGCCTGAGCGCCGCATTCGATAATGTGACCGGCTACAATTCCCGAAGCGAGCTTGTCCCAGTCGTCATAACTCCACCCGAATTCATAAATCATCGGAGCCATAGTAATCGATGTATCCGTAACCCTGCCGGTAATTATAATTTGCGCTCCTTTTTTCAACGCTTCCACAATCGGTTTTGCTCCCAGATATACATTCGCAGTCTGTAATTTATCTTTTACCGATTCGAAATTTTCTCCCGTTTCGATATTCCGGAACGAAGCTTTTTCGGGATAATATTCGTTAATCTTGTCGACAATATCGTCGCCGTAGACAACAGCCACTTTCAGGTCGATATTCAAATCTTTCAAAACTTCGGTAATTTTTTTGCCGCATGCAACGGGATTGATGCCGCCGGCATTCGTAATAACGACAATCCCCTTCTCTGCTATCAATCCGGCGTTTTCTTTTATCTGATCAATAAAATCGGTTACATAGCCGAGTCCGGGATTTTTCATCATCTGTTTTTTAAGAATGCTCATCGTAATTTCCGCAAGAAAGTCCATCGTCAGATAATCTATTTCGCCATGCGTTATCTGTCTGTTGAATGCTTTTAGATCGTCGCCCCAGAATCCTCCCGCATTTGCAATGCGAAGTTTATTTTTCATAATCTTGCCCCGCCGTAATTGGTTTTGTTTTAATTAATGTTTTCTCCGTATCGACGTTTTCGCCCTCTTGAACAAATATATTTTCAACGTATAAATCAAACGGAGCGTAGATATTATTTTCCATTTTCATAGCCTCTACAATTATCAACAAATCGCACGCTTTCAGTTTCGCTCCTTTTTCGACGCAAACTTTTACGACCTTACCGGGGATCGGAGATTTGATTTCTTCTTCTCCGCCCTTAGCGTCGACCGAACCGTAATAGTCGTCGGATTCATTCCTATGCAGTTGATAATTTATTCCGTCCAGCGTGATAAATACTTTATCTCGATATGCGGATATAAAACAGCGATATTTTTTGCCGTCGACAAGCAAAATCAATTCGTTTTCGCCGGCATATAAAATTTCCGCTTCTATTTCTTTCTGTCCCGCTTTAATAAAAATTTTATTACCGGATAATTTCCGCGCGGAAACGGCGAGTTCTTTTCCGTCTATGTTTAAATTTTCTTGCATTCATTCTCCCTTATTTAAAGACTGCCGATAATCTTCCACACATTAAATTCGTTATCAATAGCTTCTCCGTTTTTTATTTCGTCTTTGGCGCTTAATTTTTTTGCCGCATAAATTGCAGTCGGTATTTCGACTTCTAACGCATTTCTCTTTTTATTCAGATGTTCTTTTAAATTTGCTTCCTCCGTTTTGCAAAAGTCGGTGTAGAATTGATTGTTTCTGAATTTATTGTTTTCCAGAATTGCCAGAAGGTATTCGATGTTGGTGTCGATACCGTGTACAATGTAATTTTTAAGCGAATAAATCATTTTATCGACAGCGTCTTCTCTGCTCTCTCCGTAAGTAATTAACTTTGAAATCATCGGATCGTAATGCGGTTGAATTACTGAGGGCTCGATTATTCCGGTATCGTTCCTTACGCCCGCGCCGTACGGAAGCTTAATGAAATTGATAAATCCCGGCGAGGGACTGAAATTAGTCAACGGATTTTCGGCGTATATCCGGCATTCAATCGCATGCCCTCTCGGGTCTATTGTATCGAGATCGAGTCGTTCGCCGGAAGCAATCAGTATTTGATGCTTAACCAAATCGATACCAGTAACAAATTCGGTAACCGGATGCTCCACCTGAATGCGGGTATTCATTTCAAGAAAATAATAACGTCCTTTTTCATCCAACAGAAATTCGACAGTCCCCGCGTTATAATAATTTATCTCGCGGGCTAATTTAAGAGCGTCGTTTCCCATTTTAACTCTTAAATCCTCACTAACAGAAGGCGAAGGCGATTCTTCGATAATTTTTTGATATCTGCGTTGAATTGTGCATTCCCGTTCGTTCAAGTGTATAAGTTTGCCGAATTTATCTCCCAGGATTTGAAATTCGATATGTTTCGGTTTGGCTATATATTTTTCGACGTAAACGGTTCCGTCACCGAAATAGCTTTTGGCTTCCCTTCCTGCGGCTTCGAGCGCGCCGGGCAGTTCGTTTTTGGAATTAATAATTCGCATTCCTTTGCCGCCTCCGCCTGCCACAGCTTTAATAATCAATGGGAATTCAAGATTATCCGCGCCTTTTAAGATAGTATTAACGTCGCCTGTAATTCCTTTAAGAACCGGCACGTTTAAGCGCCCGGCTAATTTTCTCGCGTTTAATTTATTTCCCATAGTTCGAATTGCCTGCGGCGAGGGACCGATAAAAATCAAATTGTTGTCGACGCACGCCTGCGCAAAATCGGCGTTCTCAGCCAAAAATCCGTAGCCGGGATGGATGGCGTCGGCGCCGGAATTTTTTGCCGCTTCAATTATTTTATCGATATTCAAATAAGTATCCTTCAAACTTCCATCGCCTATAAAAACGGATTCGTCGGAAATTCTGTTATAATAAGAATTGCGGTCGTCCGAAGAATAAATCGTAACGGTTTTGATATCCATTTCGCGGGCAGTTTGAATAATTCGGACGGCTATTTCCGATCGATTGGCAATCAGGATTTTTTTTATCATAAATTTTCCGGCAATAAATTTATTTATTTTTACGCCAGGAAGGTTTTCGTTTTTCAAGAAAACTGTTCATCCCTTCCTGCCCTTCTGGGGAAACTCGCATCTCGGCAATAATTTTTGCGGTAATATTTCCGGCTTCTTCGTAGCTGTAAACGTTTACGATATCGCGAATCAATTTCTTGCATATTTTGACAGCCTCTGGAGCGGATCGCAAAAACAGCTCGACGTTTTCTTTGTATACTTTATCAACTTCATTTTGTTTGACGACTAAATTCACAAGTCCCATTTTATTTGCTTCGAAAGCGTCTATTCTTTTGCCTGAAAGCATTAAATAGCGCGCGTTAAATTCGCCGATTCTTTTGATAACGTAAGGACTGATAACCGCAGGCGCCAATCCGATTTTAACTTCGCTCAGCACAAAGAAAGAATTTTCTTCTGCGATAACAAGATCGCATGCCGCAACGATGCCGTTTCCCCCGCCGATGACGGCGCCGTGCACAAGCGCAATAGTCGGTTTGGCAAACGAATATATTTTATCGATTAATTTGGACAGTTTTTTGCTGTCTTCGAGATTCGTATTATAATCGTACTGAGCCATTTTCTTCATCCAGTTCAGGTCGGCGCCGGCGCAAAACGATTCGCCGTTGCCTTTAAATGCGAGTAAACGACAGTCTTCCGTTTCCGCAGTATCAATTGCGTCAATCAATTCCTCAATCATTAAATCGTCGAAAGCGTTATGTATTTCCGGTCTGTTTAATACAATGAAATAAATTCCGCCTTCACGGATAAAGTTGATTGTTTTATAATTTTTCATCTGATACTCCTACATTCTGAAAACGCCGTAACGCGGTTCGGGAATCGGTTTATTCAACGACATAGAAATTCCGAGAGCAAGAATTTTTCTGGTATCAAGAGGATCTATTATTCCGTCGTCCCACAATCTAGAAGTCGAAAAATAAGGCGAGCTTTCGTATTCATAACTTTCGAGAATTTCGTTCAACAGTTTTTCTTTTTCTTCTTCATTCAAAGCTTTACCGCGTTCTTTTTTCAATTGAGCTTCTTTAATCTGAATCAAAACGCTAGCCGCCTGCTGCCCGCCCATTACCGATATTCGGGAATTGGGCCACATAAAAAGGAGTCTCGGATTGAACGCTCGTCCCGCCATTGCATAATTGCCCGCTCCGAACGACCCGCCTGTTACAATTGTAAATTTCGGAACGTCCGCATTTGCAACTGCATGAACAAGTTTGGCGCCGTCCCGAGCAATTCCTCCGTGTTCGTATTGCTTTCCTACAATAAAGCCGGTTATGTTCTGAAGAAAAACAATCGGAACTTTACGCTGAGCGCACAGCTCGATAAAATGAGCTCCTTTGAGAGAAGACTCCGAAAAGAGAATGCCGTTATTGGCGATTATACCGACAGTAAATCCCATAATGCGCGCAAAACCGGTAACAATTGTAGGAGCGTAGCGGGCTTTGAATTCATGGAATCTGCTGCCGTCCGCGATACGCGCTATAATTTCTCGCGCGTCCACTTGCTTTTTAATATCAAGCGGAATAATTCCGTAAAGTTCATTCGGATCGTAGTACGGCTCTTCGGGAGCGGCAATGTTTACGAATTGTTTTTTGTTTTTGGGCAGCGTTTCAAAAACAGATCTGCATATTTTCAAAGCGTGAACGTCGTCTTCCGCCAGATGGTCGGACACGCCGGAAATTCTCGTATGAACGTCGGCGCCGCCGAGTTCTTCAGCGGTAACTTCTTCGCCTGTAGCGGCTTTAACCAAAGGGGGACCTCCTATAAAAATAGTTCCCTGATTTTTAACTATAATGGTTTCATCCGACATAGCGGGTACGTACGCGCCGCCGGCTGTGCACGAACCCATTACTATTGAAATCTGAGGAATGCCCAATCTCGACAATCTCGCCTGATTGTAAAAAATTCTTCCGAAATGATCCCTGTCGGGAAAAACTTCGGCTTGCTGCGGCAGAAAAACCCCGCCCGAGTCGACCAGATAAACGCATGGCAGATTGTTTTCAATTGCAATTTCCTGAGCCCTCAAATGCTTTTTTATAGTTTCTTTAATATAAGTTCCGCCTTTAACCGTTGCGTCGTTGGCTACAATAACCGCTTCCCTCCCGTGAATAATTCCGATACCGGTTATAATTCCGGCGGATGGGAATTGATTGTCGTATTGGTCGAACGCCGCCAATTGGCTCAGTTCCAGGAAAGGAGTATCGGGATCAATCAGGCGTTCGACTCTTTCTCTGGGAAGAAGTTTGCCTCTGGCTTTGTGTTTTTCGACGGCTTCTTTTGATGCTCCGTTTTTGACCTGTTCGATGCGCCTGTGGAATTGTTCAACTAATTCGCGGTATTGAGCGGCGTTTCGTTTAAATTCCGGCGAGTTGGGATTAACGTTCGACTTCAGTCTTTGCAATTGATTTCTCCTTTAATAATTCAGCCGTCAAAAAATTAATTCATCAGCTGATTGAACCGGAAAAGCGCAGAAGTCGATCTAACTGAAGCCCCCCAATAATTTATTCGGATTATAAGACACTCTATGGCAATTTAACGAATTAATTTTCAAAATCAAATCTTATTTTCCGGCGCATACACCGAAACAGCTCTGGCGGCATTAAGGAGTCTGAAAACCGAAGCCGTAAAGGACGCGGCAATTAGCATTATCAGCGTAATGGGAATCCAATGATTGAACGACAAGCCTTCGTAAGCCATGAAATAAATGATTAGCAGTATTAATCCCACGCTCATATTTACGGACAAAAAGAAATTTCCTATAATTCTTTTCGTGTTCTCATCGAGTTTGCCTGCAGCTTCCAGTTCGAATCTTTTGCAAATGACCGCATATGTATTAACCCATTTCTCTTTTCTTTTTAAGACCAGCGCATACAATAACGATTCGATTACAAGACCTGCCGACTGCTGGACTAACGCAATAGCAGTAATAATACTCGCCGATACCAATGCGGAATCGTCTATCCGCCCGAGCGATTCGGAACTGATTTTTGCAAGCGGATAAAGAAGCATCAATATCCGCCATATGCCGTAAGTAAATAATCCGGGAATAATTAAAGTCAGAAGAATCCAGATATTTTTTGTTATCGATTCCATTTTTCCATCTATTTTAATGAGTAATTATTAACCCATTCTTGTGCGCATGAATCTTTATAAAACAAATGTATTCGAAACAGCAAATAGATGATAAGCATTTTTCCGGTTTATATCTACTTTTTTGGGAAGCGGTAAACAAATTAGGAAGTTGATTGAGCTTATAAACAGTGGTTAAGATGATTTTTCCAAATTAAAGGAAAACTGAGGAATCAATAAAACCGTGAGAATTAATGTCATTAGAATTGCGGGAAGGACATTGTGAAGCTTATGGGATACGTTTCGTGCTTCGACAAGCTCAGCATCCGTGCTTCGACAAGCTCAGCATCCGTGCTTCGACAAGCTCAGCATAATTATTAATTAATCAACCGGATTCTTTTATGAGGAGAGTCTTCCCGCTGCGCTATGCAAATCGCTATGGGGCGGGAGCCTGTCCGTCCCCTGACGGAATCGCTTCGCTCCCTCAACAATTCCAAGGAGTTTGCCCCGCGATAGGCGGGGTCCTGTCCGTCTGTGTCGGACTTATCCGTCTGTGTCGGACTTGTCCGTCTCCTGACGGAATCGCTACGTTCACTCAACATTATCCCGCTGCAAGCGGGACTCTCTGATTACGCTCAAACCATTAATTAAACATTTACACAAATTATTTACACATCAAATTTAGTCTTCATAAAAGCAATTACTTCATAACCGAACTCAACAGGGAATTTTTATACTTTGTTGATTTTATTTCTAATTTACTTAATAAATTAACTATTTCGTCACTATACTCTTCAATCTCAGTTAATTTACTTTTTGCTAATTCTTTATTACCATTATTAACATGATTGATTATTTCTTCTGCTACCTTATGTAATTCAATATGATATTTTTCTAAATCAATAAATTCAGGTTCATTTTTAAAGAAAGCATAACCCGAACTGTAATACCATTTGCCAAGTGAACAACCTTTATAATTACCAGCCACACGGGGTTCTACAATTTCTTTGCCTAAAATTACATTGGATAATCTAATTTTCCATTGACGGTGCGCTAATTTTGCAGCTGAAAAATCGAAATCATCTATTTTAAAATTACCTTCAGCAAATTGTTTAATTTCTTTCTCTGATTCAGATAATTTAAACATACTTAATAATTCCTGTAAGTTAATTGCGAGTTTAGTTAGATCATTCGAACCAACTGCAATTTGTGAAAGTGCTTGGACTGATTGCTCTATCATATTTGAAATATTTTCTACATTTTCATAAACCTGTTTTGAAGTAGAAGATTGTTCTTCGCTTGCTGCGGCTATTTGATTGATGAGCTCAATTACTTCTTCTATATCAGCTGGAATTTTTTCGAGTGATTTTTGTGATTTTTCTATAAGTTTAATTATTTCCAGTACTTTTTTGTTGCCATCATTCATTGACTCAATTACATTATGTGATTCCTTTTTAATGGCATTTATTATATCCCCAATTTCTTTTGTCGATTTTGAAGAACGTTCGGCTAATTTGCGTACTTCATCTGCCACAACTGCAAACCCTCTTCCATGTTCTCCTGCTCTTGCTGCTTCTATAGCTGCATTTAATGCCAGTAAATTCGTTTGTTCGGCTATTTCATCAATTACTTGTAATATTCCCGTTATTGATTCTGTGGATTTTCCGAGTTCTTCTAATTTTTCAGTTGCACGCTGAACAAAACTTGTTATTTGTTTAACTTTATCAATAGTTTCTCCAATTTCATAAATGCTATCTTTTATTATTCTTCCATTTGTAGAAACTTTATTTGCTGTTTGAATAGCATTTTCGGCATTTGAATGAATAGCAATATTCATCTGGTCTGCGGAAGTTGTTATTTCGTTTATTTCTACTGATTGATTTTTAAGTGTAACATTAAGTTCTTCTGTTGTTGCAGAACTTTGATTTGTAGAACTTGCAAGTGTATCCGTTACGTCTCGCACCTGCTTGAGGATATCTTTTAATGAGTATACCATAAATTGTATATATTCTAATATCAATTTATTGTTCTCGTCTTCAAAATGATCAATATTAAAATCAATGACGAAATTTCTATCTGATATTTTTTTTAACAAATCTTTAAGATTTTCTGATTCTTTCTTTAATATAGAATTTCTTTGAGTTATGTACTCAATAAATTCAAAATGAATTATATTACTAACTACAATAACAGCAAGCATTTCAATAAACTTTTTATCTTCTTCATTAAATGGTTGACCGTTATTCTTTTCAGAAACATATAGATTACCATAACTTTTATTTTCGTGAATTAATGGCGTTGCAAGTAGTGTCTTCATAGCAGGATGATTTGCTGGGAAACCATACGAATGGGAATGTTTTGATAAATCATCGAGCATTAATGTTTGCTTTGTTTTATGAAGATATCCCAACAAACCTTTCCCTTCCGGATATTTACCAATTAATCTTTTTGTATTTTCATCTATGCCACGTGTAATAAATTTTTTAACTCTAAAATCATTATCAAATACTGAAATTGCTACATACTTTACATCAAATATTTGTTTCGCAATATCAGCTAATACTTCAAGAATATCGTCAATACTTTTCTGATTACGGGTTTTGAAAAATGCTTCTGTTATAAAACTTGTTTTGGATACAAAACTATGAAAGGTCTGGTGTACTATTCTCATGTCATTTTTAATATCATTCATTTCATCTTTTATTTTGAATTTTTCATAAGTTTCAGAAAAATCTAATGAAGCTAAC
>NZ_JBPSEG010000011.1:0-108214 GCF_051488665.1 Melioribacter sp. Ez-97
GCTTCCGTTTATTACGCCAGCAGTTATCAAAATGAAAAGAAATAATTGTAACGATTTTCTCACACAACCTCCCTGTTTTAGTTATGTAATTTTTAAAATAAGTAAATGTTTTATAAAAGCAAAAAGAATTATTCTATTACGATTAATAACTCGTTTTTCTCCACGCTGGCGCCCGGCTTAATTTTGATTTCCTTTATTTTTCCGTCTTTCGGCGATTGTATTTCGTTTTCCATTTTCATGGCTTCGAGCACAAGCAGACTTTGCCCTTTTCTTACCGAGCTCCCTTTTTCGACGTTCAATTTTACAATCAAACCGGGCATCGGAGCTTTAATTTCGGAATGTTTTTCTTTGCTCCGATTTTCCTCGCGGCTACTTTGAATTAAATATTGAAGAGCGGTGTAGAGCTTCAATTTATATAGATTGCCGCCAATATTATATATAAAATCGTTTCCGGCGGATTTTCCCGAAACAATGTTATAAACTTTTGTTCCCGTACGAAGAAGGAATTCATTTCCATTCTTAGCGTAAAACTCCTCAATTACGTATTCCGCATCATTGATAATGATATTTTTTCCGCCCTTATAAATAACAGAATATTTTTTATTGTTCAGTTCGATTACAAAGTCAATCATATTTCAATTCAGTCCATCTGTTTTGGTTATTAATCAGATTACCGTTGACTTTAAATCTGCCGCGGTAATTCATAACAGCCGCAATTACAGCGGCTATTTCCAGGTCGGTATTTTCTTCCTTAGTAAACGCTGCATTCTTAAGCGTATTGATATTGAAAGAAGCGTTTGCGAATATTTCGCTTTTCAATATCTGTTTTAGAAACGGAATATTAGTTTCGACGTCGGTTATTAAATAATTTTCGAGCGCATTCAACATACGAGCCAAAGCTTCCCTTCGATTTCTGCCGTAACTTATAACTTTGGAGAGCAAAGGGTCGTAGTATAAAGAAACTTCCGACCCGATATCGATACCGTAATCGACTCTGACGCCGGGCAGATTGGGAATTTTATGATTTGTAATTTTTCCCGTAGAAGGCGAAAAATCGAAGTCCTCGGAATTTATCCTGCATTCAATCGAATGTCCTTTTATGGCTACATCATCCTGTTCAAACGAAATCCTTTCGCCCGCTGCAATTTTAATTTGCTCTTTTACAATATCTATACCCGTTATCGATTCGGTAACCGGGTGTTCTACCTGAATCCGGGTATTCATTTCCAGGAAATAAAAATTACGGTTTTCATCCATCAGGAACTCCACAGTTCCGGCATTGAAATAGTTGCAAGCTTTAGCCGCTTGAACTGCGGCTGATGTTATTTTCAGCCTTAACTCCGAGTCGATAGAAGGCGAAGGAGCTTCTTCTATAATTTTTTGAAATCTTCTTTGAAGAGAACATTCGCGTTCGAATAAATGTACATGGTTGCCGTAGTGATCTCCCAGAATTTGCACTTCGATATGTTTCGGATTAATAATCAGTTTCTCGATATAAATTTCGTCGCTGCCGAAGGCTTTCTTGGCTTCGCTGCGCGTTAAATTAAAAGCCTGTTCGAGTTCTTTTTCATCGGACACCATACGAATTCCTTTTCCCCCGCCGCCGCCCGAAGCTTTAAGCATTATCGGATAACCGATTTCATTTGCAATCCCGGAGGCGTCTTCCAATCGATTTACCGGCACGACGGAACCCGGTACAACCGGAACGTTGTTTTCCAGCATCAGTTTCCGGGCATTCAATTTATTGCCCATCATTTCGACAGATTTTGCGGAAGGACCTATGAATTTAATTTTGCTTTTTTCGACGGCGCGAATAAAATTTGAATTCTCCGATAAATAGCCGTAACCCGGATGGATTGCATCCGCTCCGGTATTCAAAGCTATTTCGAGTATCAAATTCTGATTGAGATACGCTTTCGGCTCGCCAATCGAAACGGATTCGTCTGCGGCTGAAACGTGAGGCGAGAATTTGTCAATATCTGAATAGACTGCGACTGTTTTTATGCCCAGTTCTTTACACGCTCTTATTATTCTTAGAGCGATTTCTCCCCTGTTGGAAATAAGTATTTTCTTAAACATATATTAAGAGCGGTTATCCGATAATCAAGATAACAATAATTTTTCACAGAACAAACCGCTCATTCAAATTCGACAACTGTAATGCCGTCGCCGCCGCTTTCGATGTCGGCAAAATAATAGTTTTTAATTCCTTTGTACTTTTTAAGAATCGAATGCGCCAATTGTTTCAGCGCGCCGGTTCCCTTGCCGTGCAGTATTTCGACTCTCTCCAAGCCGTACATCAGAGAATCGTCGAGGAAACGGACAATCTCGTATTCCGCTTCATCCGATCGCATCCCTCTTATATCGAGTCTGTATTTAACGTGGTCGTAATCCGTAATGACTTTTTTCTTTTCGTATTCTTTGAAATCGGATTTTTTAGCAGGCACTAGAGAACTGTATTTTGCTTTTATTTTCAACGAACCTATCGTTATCAGAGCCTTGTCTTTATCTTCGTCGATTTCATCCAGAACGCCCACCGAAGTCGTTCCTTTAATCGAAACGTAATCACCCACGTTCAATTTGTAATTTGAACTTTCTTCGGTTTTCGATTTTTCCAGGAAACTTTGCGTCTTCTTTTTGATTGCTTCTATTTCGCTCTTTTCTTTCTTTATTACTTCTTTATCGGCTTTGGATTGTTTAATATTTCTAATGGCGTTTTCGATTTTCCTGTTCGCATCCGACAAAAGAATATTGGCTTTTTGATGAGCTTCTTCGAGTATCTCTTTTTTCTGCTTTTCCAGTTTGTTTATTTTTTCCTGATAAAGATTAGCCAGACTTTTTAGCCTCAGATTTTCTAGTTCGAGATTATGGATTTGATTTCTCAAATCGTGCGATTTTTTTTCAATGTCGATTAAAAATTCTTCAATTTTAGTTTTATCGCTGTCGATATAACTCTTTGAAAGCTCAATGAATTTTTCGTCGAAACCGATGCGTCCTGCAATTTCGAATGCATAACTCGAGCCCGGCATTCCCTGATTAAACCGGTATGTCGGTTTCAATTCCTCGCTGTCGAATTCCATCGAACAATTTTGAAATTTATCGAGTTGATTTGCAATCAATTTAAGCGAACCGTGGTGCGTTGTAGCTACTACAAGAGCGCCTTTATCGCGCAATGATATCAGAATTCCCGTGGCGATTGCGGCTCCTTCGACCGGATCGGTTCCGGTGCCGACTTCGTCGAGAAGCACAAGCGTTGAGCTGTTTGCGTTTTCTAGTATCGATTTAATATTCGTAAGATGCGAACTGAACGTACTCAAATCGTCTTCGATCGACTGATAATCGCCGATATCCACGAGCACTTTTTCGAAAATATGAAGATTGGAATCGGGGTGAGACGGAATCGGGATTCCGGACTGCGCCATTAAAACAAGCAATCCGATAGTTTTTAATGCAACGGTTTTTCCTCCCGCATTAGGTCCTGTCAAAACGAGTATCTTCTTGTCGGTAATTTTCAGATTCAACGGAACGGCAGCTTCGAATCCGAGCTTTTTGAGCAGAATCGGATGCCTTGCGTCGATCAATTCAATCGGTTTATCCTCATCGAATGAAGGAATCGAACCGATAATTTCTATCGCATATTTGGCGCGTGCAAACAGCGTATCGAGCGTTGTAATAATATTATATGAGTTCAGCAACTCTTCGCTTTTTGCCGCCACATGTTTTGTGAGCGCCAGAAGAATTTTCTCAATTTCTCTTTTTTCGGCAAACTTCAGAGAAAGTATATCGTTGTTCAATTCGAGAATTTCTGCGGGCTCAATATAGACCGTCTGACCTGTAGACGATTCGGAATGGATAAATCCTTTTACGTGTCTTTTATGTTCCGCTTTAACCGGCAGAACGATTCTGCCGTCGCGCTGCGTAAAATATTCTTCCTGAACGAGGTATTCTTCGCTCAGTTTTTTTAACAGGCGGTTGACTGTTTTTTGAAGCGACAATTCTTTTTCCCGTATTTCGCTTCTGATTGATTTCAACGCCGGGCTGGCATCGTCTTTGACATCCCAATTTTCGTCGAATATTTTTTCAATGCTTTTTTCGAATACCTTATCGACCATCAATCCTTTTCGTAATTCATCCAGAGGAGTATCGGTTTGATCTTCCGGTTTCAAATAACCGACCAGCTTCCTCGACATTTGCGCAAGGCGGTAGATTTCCCTAATATCCCTGGACGAAAGCGCAACTCCTTCAATTCTTGACCGATAAATGACTTCCGTTAATTCAGGCAGATATTCGAGAGGAGGAATATCTTTTTTAATAAGCAGATTACGCGCGTAATCAATCTTATTGCTCTCAGACAATATATAACTACGCTCGGTTAAAGGTCTAAGTTCTCTTATTTTCTTTTTGCCGGAGTCCGTCTGGCAATAAGAGGAAATATGCTCGGTGATTTTACGGAATTCGAGTTTATCGAGTGTATCGTTTTTAACCATGTCAATTATTATTCAAAGTGTCTGTTTTTTCTATAAAATCTTTAATTATGTCGGTCGCATTGGAACTTTTATCAACAACAAAATTGATGACACCCGGAATTATATTATAAACTCGCTCGTACATCAGAGATTCCGTCCGGGTTTGTTTGTCGGGATAACCAAGCAAATCAAGGACAAGAAAAAGCCCGCTAAGGAAAATTATTATTTGTAAAGTTCCGATCAAACCGCCGATAATCTGATTGATCAATTTATTTACTTTATCGGACGGATGAACTATTCTTTTCAAAATAGAAAATATAATAATGGTAGTTAAAAAGATTAATACGGCTGCGACGATTTTGGCAAAATAATCGTCGTCGTTCAATACCGGGGTCAGTATAATCGCAAGTTCATCCGAAAAATTAACCGTCAATATAACGGCGAGTACAAGACCTGTTATGCCTATAATTTTTCTTATAAGACCGTCCTTAAAGCCAAGGATAAAGCCAATTAAACCGACAACGATTATCAAATAGTCTAAGTAGTTCAATTATTACCTTACAATTACTGTTGCAGAAATTTTTCGACCATTTCTTTAATCAATTTGCCTTCGGCTCTGCCTTTAAGAGTTTTTGCGGCAACGGGCATCAGTTTAGGAAAGTCTTCTTTTGTAACTGCGCCGACTTCGGCGGCAATTTTTTTTACTTCTTCAAACACTTCTTCTGGCGATAATTGTTTCGGGAGATAGCTTTCAATAATCTTCAATTCGGCTTCTTCTTTTTCCGCAAGCTCGTTTCTCCCAGCGGCTTTATATTGCTCTACGGCTTCTCTTCTCTTTTTTGCGGCGCTCGTAAGCAGTTTTATTTCTTCTTCTTCGTTCAATGTTTTTCCGCTGCCGCTTTTTTCGAATTCAAGTATCAATGCCCGAATCGAACGAATTGTTTCGAGACGTACTTTGTCGCCCGATTTCATCGCTTCTTTAAGGTCTGCATTTATTTTATCTTTGAGACTCATAGTATTACCTCCCATAAATTCCAAAAAAAAAGGCAGGTTATTAAGAAACAACCTGCCTTTCAATTATAAAGACTGCGACTATATTTTTAGCAATGTCGAATAATTAATTCTCAGACAGGAAGCTTTTCTCAATTCCTGTTGAATATCGGTAACGATACCCATATCGGAATTTTTATCGATACGCAAAGAGACAATTATGTTTGGCATAGCCAGACGTTTAGTGTACATAATGTTCTGAATTTCTTCTAGTTTAGTAATACTGTCGTTCAGCTGAATTCTGCCGTCGTTGCCAACCCATATATACGAAACAAGTCTCTTATTTTCGATTTTTTCGATAGCTTTAGCTTCCGGCAGTCTAAAACTGACCAGAACGTCGACTTCTCTCAAAGTAGTGGTAACCATAAAGAATAAGAGAAGCATAAAGACAATATCGGGCAGCGAGGCTGTCGGAATCGATTGCTTTGTAGTCGCTCTTTTTTTCTCAAATTTCATCTCTTTTCCTCAATTATTTTTTTACGGTTTCCGGTTCGGCAATACTTATAATAATCGGAATTTTCTCTTTAATCTCTTTCATCTCCTCGCTACGTTCATCCAGATCGACTAATTTTTTACCGAATCTCGAGCGTGCATATTCCTCGCGCACCTGAAAGTAAGCATCTTTTATCTGATCCAACGCTTGAATATAAAGATTATAATTGGTTTTTCTGTCCGTCTTAACAGATACAACAAGTTTTTTATTCGAAGGCAGGTTGATTTTTTCTTCTATTCGCGGTTTAAGCGTCTTGGCAATTTGAGGAATTGCAATAATCTGGTTGTTCAGAAGAACATCTCCGTTTTCGTTAATCAAAACGGCGGCAAGACGGTCTTTGGAAATCGGAACGAATTCCTGCTGTTCCGGCGGAATGTATTCCGGCAGAACAAGACCGATACCGGTATCGACGTCGATCACCGTGGAGACAAGGAAGAACAACAGCAAGAGGAACGAGATGTCTGCCATCGAACTTGTTGGGATCTCTGCTTCCGATAATTTTCGTTTTTTTATCTTAACCATTTTAGAATACTCGTTTTAATTAGCTTTTCTTGGATTTCATTTCGTATAATGCGTCAATCAATTCAATTGAGCTTTCTTCCATATCGGCAACGATACGGTCAATACGTGAAATAAAATAGTTATAAAGAACCTGAAGAATCATAGCTACAACGAGACCGAAAAGAGTAGTCAAAAGAGCTACCGAGATACCGCCTGCAACGATACTGGGCGAAATCTGAGCGGCTTCTTTAATAGCGTCGAATGCCTCGATCATACCTTGAACTGTACCGGTAAAACCGAGCATCGGAGCAATAGCGATAAATGTCGAAATCCAGATCATTCCTTTTTCGAGGAATCCCATTTCGATTGCGCCGTATGCCATAATTGCTTTTTCAGCTGCATCGAGACCCTCGTCGGCTCTCAATAATCCTGCATGGAATACCGATGCAATTGAACCTCTGGTGTTTTCGCATAATTTAATTGCTTCGGGCACGCCGCCTTTTTGAAGCGCATCTTTGACTTGAACAATAAACTTTTTCGTGCTGATTGTTGCACGGGATAATGTCCAGAATCTTTCAATTGAAAAACCCAATCCAATGACCAAACATCCAAGAATGGGCCACATGAAAGCGCCGCCTTCTATGAATTTTTGTTGTAGGTATCCGATAAGGCTTGGTTCTTCGACTTGAGCTAAAATTGCAGTAATAAGGCCTGTAATCTCTGCGAGTTGCATATGGAAAAACCTCCGATTATGTTTTTATTATTTTAATTAATTCAAAAAAACTTATTATTCTCTAAAAATTAGTAACCAACATTAAATAAATGAGTCAAAAAAGTCAATAAATAATTTTTTCTTCTCCGCTAAATTAAGAATTTTTTAAAGTTTCTGAAAAGAAAATAATATTTCCGGTGAAAATTTTTCTGCTTCGGAATATATCTTCAACAATCATGCACAAATCCTGCAAAGGAATCAATTTGCTTTTGTCGTCTATCCATTGCCTGTTCGATTCGGTGTCAAGTATGTAGGGCGCAATTGCGTTTGCGCTCAGATTGATCGACTTCCCTTCTTCCGCCAAAGTTTTTACGAAGTAATTAAGAGCGCTTTTCGACGCGCCGTAAGCGGCTATCCCGGGCTCATTTGAAAACGCCGTGTATGCGCTTGTAAAACATATTGAACCGCCTTTTGAAGAAGCAGCCAATTTCATAAATTCCCTTCCGATCAGAAATGAAGAGTTAAGATTTATGTCGAACAATTTTTTCCATTCTTCGTAAGGCGTTTCTTCGATCCTTTTTCCGCCCCAATAAGCCCCGATAGTATCGAACAGATAATAATAAGAATCTTCTTTTCTTTGAATTTTACTGAACGCTTCGATTACGTCCGATTCGTTTGTCAAATCGTTTACAAGAATATTTTTGTGCGGTTTTGTAGTCGCCGGCAAATCAAGTTTTTTTCTGGAGATGAAGTAATAATAATCGTATTCGCAATTCAGGAAAAAATCGACGGCTTGAAGTCCGAGTTTACCCGACGCTCCGAACAATAAAAATATTTTTTCCATTATTTACTTTCTTTTATATAAAACTTAGCAGCCACGGGAAAATGGTCGCTGAAACCGCCGAAATACCTGTTGCCCACAAACGTTCTCAAAGGCGCTCCTTTGTAATCGCCTTCCTTCTGTATCATGTATTCCGGACGCACAATTTCAAAACTGTTTGCCGCATAGTCGACGCCCCTGCCGTCGATTAACGCGCCCGAAACAATTATCTGGTCGATCATATTCCAGTCTTTACGGAAATTATAAGTACCTTCTCCGTTTTCAAATTTTGCATAAGATAAATTCAGCAGGTCGCCGGGCATTTCGATTTTTTTACCTGCTCTAAGCGTTCGGGCAATAGATTGATTGTCGGGTTCGTCGTTAAAATCCCCGAGCGCAATGATATTTGCGTTTCCGTTCAAATTCGTCAGACTGTCGATAACCGTTCTAAGTTTTGCCGCAGCCGCTAACCGGTTGGGCTCCGATTTTTCCCTGCCGCCGCTTCGCGATGGCCAGTGATTGCCCAATATGTAGATCGTCTCCCCGCTTTTTTTGTGTTTCAACTCGACCAGCATTATATAACGCGTTTTATCGCCTTCGGGTAAATTCACGGAAAACGTATCGACATTGGCAACGGAAAAAATACTTCTGTCATAAATAACAGTAACGTCAATGCCTCTTTCGTCGGGAGAATCCCTGTAAGCGACAACATAATCTCTGTAGGTAAGTCTGTAAATTAATCGTTTTGCCATCCAGATATTTTCAACTTCTTGCAGGCAAAGTATATCCGGTCCGCAGCCGTCGTTCATATAATTAATCACTCTTTCGAGGTTGTCGAGCTTTTGTTCAAGTTTTTCAAAAGTCCATTTTTTAGAACCTTCCGGAGTAAATTCGTCGTCGTTTTTCAAAGGATTGTCTTCAGTGTCGAACAAGTTTTCCACGTTCCAACTTGCCACATAAATCGTATCCCCGCCTGAATCGAATCCCCCGGCTATCAGAGGCGCGGATAGCGAGAAAACTAAGAGAAATATAATTGATTTGTATTTCATAATATGTTCACTAATTTATATTTTCGGAATTGAATATAACATTTTAGGAAAATAAATGGGCAGAAAAAAATTCGTTATTATCGACGCAATGTCGCTGGCTTACAAAGGTTACTATGCATTCATTTCGAGACCCTTGTACACCAGCAAAGGCGAACCCACCTCGGCAGTTTACGGTTTCTTAAGTCAACTGTTTAAAATACTTGAGGATACTAAACCTGATTATGTCGCAATAGCATTCGATTCGAAAGAAAAAACCTTCCGCCACGACAGATACGAAAATTATAAATCGTCTCGGGAAGAAATGCCCGAAGAGATGGTTCCGCAAATAGCACGGATTAAAGAAATTATTGAAGCCTTCAATATTCCGATATATATTTTGCCCGGTTACGAAGCCGACGATTTAATCGGAACCGCGGTGAAAAAAGCGGCAGAAGAAGGATTGATTGCCTATGCGATCACTCCGGATAAGGATTACGTGCAACTGATTAACGATAATGTAAAAATTATTAAACCGGGAAAATCGACCGACGAAATTGTAATTATTGACGAAAAGAAAGTAGAAGAAGAATACGGTATAAAGCCGTCGCAAATGATCGATTATCTGGCTCTTGTCGGCGACAGTTCGGACGATATTCCCGGAGTTGCCGGTATTGGACCCAAAACCGCGGCTCCTTTAATTCAGAAATTCGGCTCCCTGGAAAAAATTTACGAGAATCTCGATAAAATCGATAAACCTTCGGTTGTAAAAAAACTGATAGAAAATAAAGAGAACGCCTTTTTATCCAAAGAGCTTGCAACTATCAAGACCGATGTGCCGTTTGATTTCAATCTTGAAGAAGCGCGTTTTACAAAACCGGACTTCAACAAACTGATGAAAATATTCGGCGAACTCGAATTCAGATCTTTTGCGGACAAATTGAAAAAAATCTATACCGATGAAAACAAGGAAATAGAACTACCGGAAGATAACGGTGTTAAGCTCGCTCCCGAAGAATACGGCTCCTTCGATAAATCGAAAATCAATTACAAACTTATATCAACCGAAAAAGAAGCCGTAAAACTCGCCGAAAAACTCTCGAAAGCAGAATTGTTCGTATTCGATACAGAAACCGATTCGCTCGATATTTTCAATGCCAATCTGGCAGGAGTCTCCTTTTCCGTAAAACCCGCCGAAGCATGGTTCGTGGCGGTTAATCCGGAAAGGACAAAGGAAGAATTGTTCGCAACCGAACTATCCGACCGTATTCCGGTTGATAAATTTATCGAAATTTTCAAATCTCTCTTTGAAAACGAAAATATTAAAAAGGTTTGCCAGAACGGCAAATACGACATTGCAATCATGAGAACATACGGAATAGAAGTAAAAAACTTTTACTTCGACACGATGCTAGCGAGCTATGTCATCGATCCGGATCAAAAGCACGGAATGGACGAGCTTTCAGCCAAATACCTGCAATACAAACCGATTCCGCTTATCGAATTGATCGGTTCTAAAAAAACGCCGGAAAAAATATTCGACGCGGATTTAAATAAACTGGCGGAATATTCGTGCGAAGACGCCGACATAACGTTCAGACTATACAAAGTCCTCGACGATATCCTGAAAAAAGAAAAACTCGAAAAAGTCGCTTATGAAATAGAATTTCCGCTTGTTCCTGTTCTGGAAGATATGGAACGCACCGGCGTAAAAATAGACGTGGACAGTTTGAACGAATTCAGCAAAGAACTCGAAATAAAATTACAATCAATTTCCAAAGAAATATTTTCTTACTCGGAAGAAGAATTCAACATCAATTCGACTCAACAGCTTCAAAAGGTTTTATTCGACAAATTGAAATTGCCTCAAACCGCCAAAACAAAGACCGGTTATTCAACCGACGCCAAGTCGCTGGAATCGTTGCGCGGCGCTCATCCGATAATCGATTTGATATTGGAATACAGACAAATTGCCAAACTGAAATCGACCTACGCCGACGCCCTGCCGAATATGATAAATCCTAAAACGGGCAAGATACACACTACTTACAATCAAACAGTCGTTTCCACCGGAAGACTGTCGAGCAACGACCCCAACCTGCAAAATATTCCGATCCGTACCGACCTCGGGAAAGAAATCAGAAAGGCGTTCATACCGTCGTCAAAAGACAATATTATTTTGAGCGCGGACTACAGTCAGATAGAACTTAGAATAATGGCAAGCATATCAGGCGACGAGAATTTGATAGCGGCATTCGAACAGGGCGAGGATATACACCGCCGCACGGCTGCAATGGTTTTCAAAGTGGCTCCGGAAGACGTCACTCCCGATATGCGCCGGAAAGCCAAGGAAGTCAATTTCGGAATTCTTTACGGTTTGGGTCCTTTCGGGTTGAAAAATCGATTGGGCATTTCCCAGGCTCATGCTAAAGAAATATTCGAAAATTATTTCAATTCGTTCAAGAAAGTTAAACAATTCATGGACGAATCGATTGAGAAAGCGCGCCAAAAAGGTTACGCCGAAACTCTTACGGGCAGAAGAAGATACCTCAAAAATATCAATAGTAAAAACAGAACCATACGTCAATTCGAAGAAAGAGTCGCTATCAACATGCCGATTCAAGGAACCGCTGCGGATATGATCAAATTGGCTATGATTAAAATCTTCAAAGAGCTGAACAACCGAAAATCGAAGACAAAGATGATATTGCAGGTTCACGACGAACTTGTTTTCGATATGCCCAAAAAAGAATTAGAAGAGTTAAAACCGTTAATAAAAAATTTAATGGAAACCGCGATGCCTTTAAATGTGCCGATTGTTGTTGATATCGGCACGGGTTCAAACTGGCTCGACGCGCATTAATCTTCCGTAAGTAATTTATAAAAAAGATAACCGAAGTTAATTTGAAGCAGCCCGAATGCGACTCCGCTGTAAATGTCGTACCGGTTAACTTTTTCGTACAGAGCGTTATCGCCCGTGCTGACGTAATCGTCGTAAAGATTGTCAGCCTTCAGCTTGAAATAAGCCGCAATTCCGCCGAGCAGCACAGACGAAGTTATCAACAATTTGAATTCTGTCGTTTCGGGAAATGCCTTTTTGAGTCTCGCAGGCGTCAAATCAAAATTTACAAATGCCCTGTCTTTAATTCCATAAAATCGACGCTCGCTTCCCTTCCGGGAAACGGCAATAACGTCGTCTTCAAAGCAATAGATTCTTATCGGCGTATAACCGGTTAATTTATCATTAATCCTAACCGAAGCATCCTGAGGATTCGAATCAATGAATGCAGCGGCGGGCAATTTGTATTTGAACGTATGCGCAGAATTATCATCGACTGCTATTGTATCCGAAATCATTATTCCATTCCATATTATCGGAGATTCGAGTATCGATACGACGTGTTTGCCTCCGGATAATTTAATCAAGACGCTGCCCCTTCCAACCGGTCGATCGTCGACATAAATTGCCGCGCCGGAATATTCCGCAATAATTTTAACCTCGTACAATTCCTGCTGCGCTTTTATTGTTACGGCAATCGCCAATAAAATTATTGTTCTAAAAAACATATCATCCGTCGCTTTTATAGTCGTAGATATAAATAATTCCCCTGTCGGCTCCCGTAATAATATAATCCCGGTAATAAACGGGGTTTAGTTTAGCCCTTCCGTCATAATGCAGTGTTTTTCGAATTTCTCCGTTAGCCGCGTCAATCAGATAGATTTTCTTGTTAAGGTCGGGCTGAAGTAAAATATTTCCGGTCATTAAAGGAGTCGCGTTTACAAGTCCGTCGATTTTAACTGACCATTTCAATTTACCGCTTTCTTTATAAACCGCATTAATTATTCCTTTTAAATTGCCCGAGATAACCAACGAATCGTTATGCACGGGAAAGTTAATAATTTTTGCGCCCGTATTAATTTTCCATATAAGTTTTTTTCGGGAATAATTATATGCATACAAATTGCCGATGGCGTCTCCGAAATAGATAACGCGGTTATCGATTACGGTACCGGATGTAACAGATGCGTCCGCTTTGAATGTATCGACAATTTTTTTCCGGTCTTCGGAAAAAATAATAAGTTTACCGTTGTTTGCGCCCCAGGCAATAATTTTACCGTCGGACGAAGGATGCGAATTTTGTTTTTCGTAAGTTTTGAAAGTCCATTCAACATAGCCTGCCGTATTAAAATTATAAATTTCGCCCTCATTGTCGACTATGAAAATCCTATCGTTCAATATCAACAATTCGCTGCTTACCGAGCCGTTTAATTCGTACCGATTAATTTCCTTGCCGTCGAAATAATCGAATGTAACGAATACCGAATTCGGTTTGTTTCTTTTATTTACCACAAAATAAATTCTCCTGCCAATCAGCGCCGGTGCGGTTGATATTTCGCCGTCGTATTTTTTGTATCCGTACGATTTTCCCGTTTCAATATCGAACGCATAGATTCTTCCGGAAAGATCGCCCGTAAAAATCAGACCGTTTCCGGCAATAACCGATGTATTTGCATGACTTCCTTTTAATTCGAGTTTACGGACCAATTTAAGCGAATCGGGAATTTCGATATTCGAGTAAAATTTTCTTTCGGGAACCGCTCCGAACATTACGTATCCGTTTCCGTCGACTGGACGGTAATCTACCAACAAATTGGCAACGCACGAATTGAAAACAAGCACAGACGCTATAATCAATAAAACTTTTTTCAAAAATCCCACCCGAAGAAAAACTGATAAAATAATTTATTCTGAAAACGCGAAAAATTGTTTTCAATTTTTTTGCCGATATCGTAACGGAGAGTAATTACGTTAAACAAATTGAGTCTGAAACCGAATCCCAAGCTTCCGAGAGTTTCGTTGTACTTGGAGTCCCAGGCTGCGCCGGAATCAAAAAAGAGAGCGCCGCGTAATCCAGCAAAACTTAAACCGAAGAACGGGAATTTAATATAAATCCTGTCGACCAACGGGAATCGTAATTCGATCGACGAGAGCCACAATTTTTCGCCTCTTATCGACCATCTGGGCCATCCTCTCAAATCCCAGCTTCCGCCGGCAAAATAGCGCCGGGCTTCTTTGCCGTGATTAATAAAAATCGCTCCTCTTACAGCCACCGCGCTTGTATATCCTATTCTGAAATATTTTCTGTAGTCGGCGATAATCGAATAATAATTTAAGTTGCTGAATTTTATGTCGCTGATGTAACCGAGCATAAATCTGAAACGGGAGCCGTCGATCGGACCGGTCGAAGCCCAGAGCGCATTGTCGTGCACAAATGATATTGTATTCGACATCAGCAACGCTTTTCGAGCCAGTAATTCGCCGAAAAGCTCTTTATCGGAATTGGCGAGACTAATGCTGGCTTCGAGACGTTGAAATACGGAAAACGGATAATGAATTTCCGCGAAACCGCCATATACTCTTTCATAAAAAAATTCTTCCGACTCGCGGATATCGTATCGTCTTCCGGCAAAGTGGAAAATTCCGTAACCGTAATTTCCTCTTTTTTGCAGGTTGATTCTGCTGAGGGCAATATTGAAATTGTCTAAAATTTCACTCTGTAATTCGGCGCTGTTATAAAAATAAAAGATGTACCGGTCGTCTCCCAGAAGGTCGCTAACGGCAAAGAGAGCGCCGCCTCGCGAACCGTAAACCGGATCGGTGGAAAGCTGCCCTACCGCATAATCGAGCGTATATTCCCTGTCGTATTTCAACCGGTCGACGCCCTTTATTGAAGAAATGCCTTCCGTTTTCCATGCCGGTTTAATTTTGGTATAATCCGAAGCAATCCGGTCATAAATTCCCTTTTCCGGGATATCGAGTTCATAGAATTGAAACGAGAGTTTCTCAAACGAAGACGTAATTAACGTCGTGTCGTCTGCAAAATCGAAACTGTATACGCTCGTTACAAATCTTGTTAGCTGTTCTATTTCACCTTTATCCTCGTCGAAATTATTTATTCGCCAGATATTATATACTCCGTCGTAATCGCAATTAAAATAGAGAGTTTTGTAGTCGGGAGAAAAACGGGGAAATCTGATATTGGCGTTTATATTAGTTACGTATGAAATAGAGTAAGTATTCAAATCGAGTTCGAATAAGTTAAATTTTTGAGCATACTCGCCGGAGGTTCTGTCGGAACTGAAGATTACTCCGTTTTCATCTTTATTGAATACGGGATCCGCGTCGGAATAATAATCGTTCGTCAAACGGATCAACGTATCGTTTTCGAGTTGATACATATAAATATCGACATAGGCTTTTGTATCGGCAGCCGAGAATAAGAGCCTTTTGCCGTCGTCGGAAAATTTCGGCGACCTTATTGAAATGAGATTATCGAATCGGAGCGTTTTTATTTTCTCGTTATCTATTACCGAATAGAGATGAATTACGTCTCTTTCTTTCGATTTTGTTATAAATGCCAACATGCCGTCCGGAGAAAGGTCGAGCGTATTGTCGAGAAGATGAAAACTTTCGTACTCGGGTTCCTTTTCGCCTTCGATTATTACTTCAGGTTCAGCCCGTTCGATGTTCTCGTAATCGAGTTTAAATACAGACGAATAACCGTTATGATTGCCGATAAAGTAGACTTCTTTTTTACCGTTCAGTATAAATATTCGGGGATTAAAATTCAGACCGGATTCGGTCAATTTACGGGCTCCGATAAAATGCGGATAATTTTTTTCATAAAGAGGATAATATTTTTTTTTGAGCTCATACTCCCACCGCGCTCCGATATCATTAAAATTCACTCCGAGTGTATATTCCAGATTGTCTTTGAACGAACCGAAGCGCCACATATTTTCGATAATGCTCAGAATTTTGTCTTCGCCGAATTCGGCTGCAATAAATTCCAGAAAACTTTGTCCTTCTTTGTAGATAATATATCCTCCCGCTCCGGAAAGGTCTTCGAGCGGTATAAACATGTTATTCAATACGAAATCCCTCATCGCCATTTCACCCTGAGCGTCCCATTCGTACGACCAGTATTCGGCGAGCCCTTCCACAAACCAGAGCGGCGGCATTCTGTTTGTTTCTATCCGGTGGTCTCTAAGAATATTGAAAATCTTATTTGTCATAAAAACATGAACCAGTTCGTGTTTAATAACGTGACGAAAATCTTTCAGTGAACCCGGATACGGAATGACCACTCTTCCTTTTAAGAATTCAAAAAAGCCTCCCACGCCTTCGGGAATAAAATTCGGAATTGTGTTAGTTTGTTGAAAGTGGATATGAGTGTTATAAAAAATAAGAGGGATTCTGGAAGTTACGTAATGATTGAATTTGACTTTCAGTTCTTCGAAAGATTCTTCCGCAAAACGGGCTCCGATTTCGGCTATCTGTTCAAAATTGTCATAGTAATAAATATCGAAATGGTCTGTTTTAAGGAGCTTCCATTGGAATGATTCGTACTGGACTTTATTTCGACCGAAGAAGTAAAACTGGGCGGAAATTATTTGAGGCATTAAGAAAAGCAGCAACAAATATTTCCGCCCGTTTAATATCAAAGCCGAGCCTTGAGATAATTAATGTTGTCTATTGTTGTGGGGTCGAATCCTCTGATAACGGCGTAATAGTAAGTAGCCCAATCGCCCAGGAAAATCAAATCGACCAAACGCAATTTGGCGTTTTTTTCGTCGCTTTTCAAGTCGATAATCTCGCACCCGGTTTTGCGTATTACTTCGGACGTGATTTCAAGACGTTTCTTGACCTGCGGATGATATTCGTCGTCCCAGATATTGATCAGTTTTATTTTCATCTCCTGAGAATTATACCCTTCCCAGCCCATAATTTCGTTGTGATCGAGTTCCGGGAAATATGCAAAGAAGGCGTGCTGTTTAGAATTTTCATTAAACTGTCCTTTAAAGCGCGTGCCCACTACGGAAGTATAATCCGAAACGGAATAGATCAACGGAACGTATCCGAGAAGGCTTTCAGCCAGACTAAGCGCTCTGTTTTCAGGTTGAGCGTATTCTGCGCCCTTCTTCTTCAACAATTCGATAGCGTCCTGAACATTTTGATTTTGATCGGGCACGAGTTTCAGATTGTGAAATACATTCAAGACAGTAAAGAAATTAATCCAGAGAGCAAATCGCGGCTGATAACCGGGCAAAAGTTTGCCGACGGGAATATTGTGTTTAGCGGCAACTTCCTCCATTTTTCCGCCTGTGGTTACGCATACAATCTGACATTTTTTTTCGATCGCCTGATTCAACGCCGAAAGAGTTTCTTCGGTATTTCCTGAATACGAAGAGGCAATCACAAGAGTTTCTTCGTTTACGTAAGGAGGCAACTCGTAATTTCTGTTAACCGCATAAGGATATTTCAACTCAGTGCGGAAAAAGTTCTGAATTAATTCTCCTCCGATTGCCGAGCCTCCCAATCCCGTCAATATGATATTCTTGATTTTCGAAGTATCGATTGACGAAAGATCGATTTTAAGATTCCAGGCGTACTCCACCTGTTTATAAGAATCCTGAAGAACTTGATACTGGTTAGCCTTATCGTGTTTGGCTATCAATTCACTGATATTGCTCATCGTTTTACCTCAATATAAGTTTTTAATTTGGTCAGATATTTTTTCGTTAAAGAATTTATGAAGCTTATTGTTGATTTCGTCTTCGTTTTTTAGATTCAAACATTCATTCGCAAGTTGTTTCAACTCGGCATAGTTCAAAGACCGGAGTATCTTTTTGTGCAAAGGTATCCCGGCGGCTGAAATGCTTAAAGATTCAAGACCGAGCCCCACGAGCAAAGGCAATGCAAACGGATCGGCAGCCATCTCTCCGCACATTCCTACGGGCACGGATTTTTTCCCGGCTTCGTCGATTATATGCTTAATGGTCCGGATAACAGCAGGATGAAATTCCTGATACTGCGTCGAAACAATTTCGTTGCCCCTGTCGACGGCAAGGAGATATTGGATCAAATCGTTCGTACCGATACTGATAAAATCGACTACGTCTGCAAAATCGGACGTCAAAACCGCAGCCGACGGCACTTCGATCATAATTCCAACGGGTATTTCATTATCGTATTTAATGCCTTCTCCCGTCAATTCTTTTTTGCATTCATTGATTATCTCTTTAGCCGCGGAGACTTCGGACAGAGAATTAATCATCGGCAGCATAAACCAGACATTTTTGTGTTTGCTGGCTCTGAGAACAGCGCGTATTTGCGTTTTGAAAAGGTTCGGACTATCGAGCAGCAGCCGGATTCCACGCCAGCCGAGCATAGGATTAGGTTCGTGCAAATCAACCGGCAGAACTTTATCGCCTCCGATGTCGAATGCCCTGATTATTACTATTTTGGGATAAATGCTTTCGGCAATTTTGTTATAAACTTCAAACTGTCTTTCCTCGTCGGGAAATACCTCGTATTCTTCGAACAACTGTTCGGTTCTGACCAATCCGATACCATCCGCACAGTTATGAACTATAAAACTCATCTCTTCTGAAATATCGAGATTCGCCATCAATTTGATCTCTTTACCGTCCAGCGTGACTGCAGGGAGCGATTTAATTTTCAATAATTCTTCGTCGTACTGGCTCAGCTTTTTAATCTTCTCTTCGTATTCCCGGATCAATTGTTCCGAAGGATTCACAATCACTTCGCCGTGGAAACCGTCGATAATCAAAAGATCGCCATCCCGGATAATATTGGTTGCTTCGTGAATGCCGACAACTGCTGGAATATTCAAAGATCTGGCGACAATGGCGGCGTGCGATGTAAGACCGCCGAAATCCGTAACATATCCTTTTACATTCGATCTCGATAAAAGCACCGTATCCGAGGGAGAAAGACTTGTGGTTACAACTATAACGTCATTAGTAATTTTAGACTTCCACTTTTTCTTTTTGAGATTGCGTATAATTCTGTTCTTTATGTCTTCGATATCGTGCGAGCGCTCTTTCATATAAGGCTCGTTCGAGGCGCTCATAATTCTTATGTATTTTGTAATTTCGTCTTCGACGATATATTCCGGCGTCATTTTTTCTTTTTTAATTCTTTCCTTGATAGTAGAAGTCAATACCGGGTCGTCGAGAATCATCATTTGAGCTTCGAAAATGGCAGCGCGTTTTTCTCCTATTTTGTCGACGGCAAGATTAAAGATTTTACGCATTTCTTTTTTGGACAGTTCGAGCGCCGCATCGAGATTTTCCAGCGCTTCGTCGACGTTTTCTATTTTTTCGGCGATAACCGACTCGCTCTCTTTGGAGAACAGATAAGCCGGCGCAATCGAGATTCCCGGCGCAGCGGCTATTCCTTTCAATATGATTTGATTTTTTTCCATTTTACATCTCGTCGAAACCTCTGTTGAAAAAATCGACAATTTCTTTTGCGGCTTCCTCTTCGTCTTCGCCGTCGAAAACGAGCGTAATTTCAGAGCCCTTTTCAGCCGCCAGCGTCATTACGCCGATTATACTTTTCCCGTTTATCTGCATTCCGTCTTTAATAAGATAAAAATCGCATTTGTATTTCGAAGCCATTTTAACAATTGTAGCCGCCGGACGAGTGTGCAAACCGGCGTTGTTCACAATTTTAACTTTTTTTTCTATCATATTTTACTTTGTTCTGTTTATTAGAGAATTAGCAAGCCAGTATAACATCCGGCTACCTTCGCCGTCCGGAAGTTTGTTCAAACCTTTGAGAGCCGATTTTGTATATCTGTCGATTTCCTTTATTGCGTCTTCAAGAACTCCGTATTTTTCATAAATCTTTTTATAAGATTCAATTTCGTCGGATTCGATTCCGGAATTTTTAATTACTCTCAATAGTTTCTTTTTATCCTCTCCTTTGGCTTTTTCCAGCGCTTTAAGAAAAAGATACGTTTTTTTACCTTCAATTAAATCACTGCCGACTTTTTTTCCAAATGTTTTTTCGTCGGCTATGATATCGAGCAGGTCGTCCTGAATTTGAAAAGCCATACCGAGATTTTTACCGTAATTCTTCAAAATTCTCACAACATTATAATCCGCCCCGGCAATCAATCCGCCTATTTCAGTACAAACGGTCAGAAGAGCGGCGGTTTTTTGTGAAATCATCAGGCGGTATTCCTCCAGCGATACGTTTTTACGCGTTTCGAATTCTTTGTCGAGGCTCTGCCCTTCGCAGACGTCGATAATTCCCTGCGTAAATGTTTCTATAATTTGATTTGTATTCTTTTTGCAATCTTTCAACAACAATTTATAAGCAAAGGCAATCAAATTGTCGCCCGCAAGAATAGCCGTATTCGTATCGAACTTTTTATATAATGAAGGTCTTCCCCTTCTGATCGGAGAGTTGTCCATAATATCGTCGTGCACGAGCGTAAAATTATGGAAAATTTCTACCGCCAATGCAGCATTGTAAGCGTCGTTGAAATTTCCGCCTGCGGCTTTGGTAGAAAGTAAGAGCAATACGGGGCGCAATCTTTTTCCGCCCGATTCGAGCGCGTATTTGCACGGCTCGTAAAGCGAAGCCGGTTTTTTATTATTAAATAATTTGTCGATTCTTTTCTCGATTATTCCGAGCAGTCGTCCGTATTGAAGTTCGTATTTTTCTTTTTTCAATGAAATTCCGATTTATTGATCAACTTATTTTTTTGCAAATCCGATAATTTCCCGCAGCCAGTCAAATACATTATTTTCTTTATATCTTCGAATAGATTTTTAATATACTCGACGGCAGCTTGTACGTCTTTTTCGATAACCAATTTAAGAATCGGTTTGGCAGCCGCAGTAAAATCGGCTCCCAGAGCATATGATTTGGCAAAATCGACGCTCTTTCTAAGTCCCCCCGAAGAAATAAGTACAAATTTATAATTTTTTTTCAACTTTTTAATCGTTCGCAAACAATAAGAAGTCGGATTTCCCCATTCGCTCAAAAAGCTTTGGCTTCCGCTTCGCATCAATTCGATTTTAGCCCAGTTGGTTCCGCCTGCGCCGGCGACGTCGATGCCTTTAACGCCGGCATCCAATAATTTGACTGCCGAGTTCGGATCTATGCCCGCTCCCACTTCCTTAACGATTACAGGCGTTTTAATTTTTGACGTAATTTTTTCGATTTTTTTAAGGAGCCCTTTGAAATTCGGTTCGCCTTCGGGTTGAAGCAATTCTTGCAACGGATTCAAATGAATTATCATTGCGTCCGCTTCGATTAAATCGATCAGATAATTAATGTCGTCTATTATATTTCCGGAATTTACTATTTGAGCGGCACCAATATTCCCGAGTATAGGAACAGAGCCTCCGATTTTTCTAATCGATTTGTACGAATCGTCGAATTTATTGTCCAAAAGCGAGCGGCGTTGGCTGCCGACTCCGATCGGAATATTAAGAGCTTTTGCAACCTCTGCCAGCCTTTCGTTGACGCTATTCGCCTCTGCAGCGCCCCCGGTCATCGAGGAAATGATAAAAGGATAATCGACTTTTTTCGAAAAAAACTTCGCGCTAAAATCGATTTCATCGATCGCCACTTCCGTAGCGGCATGATGAATAAATTGATAATTTTCGAATCCGTTAGTGACCGAATCGTAATCCGCATCGTCGGAAAGGGATAATTTAATATGTTCTCCTTTCCTGCCGCTGATTATTTTCGATTCATCGCTCAATTCAGTTTGCCCTCCTGATTTCGAGTTGAACCACAAAATTGCCGGTAAACCGCTCCTTCGAATCCGTAAAATCGAACAACGATACTTGAACGTAACGCGGATTTACGTTTGTAATATTCGAAAACATCGCTCCTTTAACTTTGAAATCTTGCACATTATTCCATTCCTTTCTGCTTTCGTTCCACCCTTTCGGCAGGCAATTTTTTACGTCTCCGACTAATTTAGAATAAATTTTGTTCGCTTCCTGTATATTGTCGCCTTCATAAAACTTGGCAATATAACTGCCGTCGTTTTCATCGACGAAAGCATCGGTCGAGCCGGACAATCTGACAAATCCGGATTTACCCGATACGGGCTCTTGTAAAAGGATAAAATTTGCTTTGGCATGTTCCGCAAGGAATAGTATTTGAGAGCAAAAATCCGCATCGTCATCCAATTTGACCGAATTGGACGCCGCAAAAGCATATTGCATCGAATAACGGCATTCGGACACATTAGAATCTGCCACAATCAAAAGCGCCCATTCGCCCTGCTTCGGAATTTGAGCCGAAATAGCAGCCGCTCCGCCGGCATTTGCGCGCGACTGTTTGAATACTTTGCCGTCGGGATCGACAAATAAGACAGTAAGAGGATTTGATTCGGGCAAAACGAAAAAGCTTACAATTTCGTTTTGATAGAATTCGATTTCGTACCCGTCGTATCTTCCGAATCCGCTTTTGAATTTATCTTTTGAATTAATTTCTCCGTTAATTTCGTTGAACTCTACAGAAAATTGTCCGAAGACCGGACTGACAAGCAAAAAGAGCAGCGGAATAATTTTTTTCATTTTTTCCTCGCCGTGGTTAAAAGTGATTCGCATCCGAACGAGATAAACTCTCGCAAGAAAGGGATTTCCGGTAATTTTACAACCGGCAGACCGAAACGCAGATTGTAAATCGGCCGGAACAAATAAAATTCTTTTACCATAAAATCGAAGCCGTAATCCGAGACCAATTGCTCGAGTTTTCTTACCGTACACCCGGTCGAAAAATGAAGTTTAATTTCGTCCGTATAACCCGGATTTTCTTTCATTATTTTAGAAATCAAACGCAGAATGCTTGCGGGCAAAAGATGAAGGTAAGGCACAAATTTCAAAAAGCTTTTTGCAATCTGCTGATGACCTGCAAAGGGAGAAAATTTGGGAGGAAAACTGATAAATATAAATCCTTTTTCATTCAGCAGACTTTTCAAATTTCCGAATGCGGCTTCTTTATCGCGAATATGCTCGATTACTTCTCTGATTATAATCAAATCATATTTCCCGTTCAATTTTGCGGGCAGTCCGGAATCCGTAATATCGCCTACAATTATGTCGAGTTCCGGATTTTTATTTAATGCCGTTTCTGCTCTTTTCGGGTCGATTTCGATTCCTCTGCAGCGCACGCCGAGTTCTTTCATAACGGTCAGCAATCCGCCTTCGGCGCATCCTACTTCCAGAAGATTCATCTTTTCGAAATCCGGCAAATTCCTGCGCAAATAAGGAATTATGTATTTCTTTGTGTAATCTATCTGTTCGTAATAATGTTTTTCAGCCATATTGTTCGATTAATGAAGGTAAAAATATCTCGGACGGTAAAATACGCAAGATTTTTTAATTATGAGAAGAAAATAAGAATCGGATTAAAGATCAATATCGATAAATCATCCGGCTGTTAAAAGAAAAAATAACGGATTAATTCCGCTTTGAGCCGAAGATTTCGAAGAACTGATCTACATCTTTAATATAATCATAACCGAAAATCCGGCAGGTTTCCGAGACGTCCGAAAAGTCGAGACCGCCGGCTGCAATTGCCTTATTATTGTAGCGATTTTCTTTCCCGTTGTATTTATTTGCAATTTCGACTGCAAGTTTCCAGACCTTCCGGATATTCTCATCGCCGATAAGTTTGTTCAAATCGACAGGCTGATTTGTAACAAATCCGGGCGATCCGTTTCCGGCAACGTTACCGTCGGGAATTTTATAATAAGAGCAATTTTCTTTCACGAATTTAAGTTTATACGGAGTAGTAACGCTTTCGTTCCAGTCGCTGTGTTGAACCACATGAATGCCATTTTTGATATCGACAGACGAATTGATTTCAATTATATTCCGGACGAGCGTATAAGTAAAATCCGACTGTCCCGCTTCGGCAATCCAAACGCGCCCGCCGTCTTTTAAAACGTTCATAGCCAATCCTGTAACTTCCTCAAGAGCGCGGTTGAAGTCCGAATGAGCGTCCGACCAATTGTTTCCGAATGCCGCTTCGAACAATTCGTTTGCCGGGACGTATAAACCTTCCTGTATTCCGTAAGCGCCCGCCACGGCGTGATATTTAACTCCGTCAAATTGTGAATGCGACAGAATTGCAGCCACTCCCGCTACAGAATGAAGGTCGTCCACGTCGGTTTTACAATCGAAATGAGCCAGGAACAAGTCTTTTTCTTTATTGAAATTCCCTATGATATTTTGGCTTTTTTCCTGAAACTTATGCCCTGCGAAAAAGAGAGTAATAATCATAACTACAAAAATATTTTTCCTGTTCATATGCGATTCCCGATTTTTTTTCTTTGATAAGAAAGATAAGATTTGACTTACATTGCGGCAAGGCGTCGTTTTATCAATATGATATTTTGAAAATCTATGAAAGTAATATTAACTACTGTCTTTTCAAGTAAAGTTAAAACGCCCTCTAATTGCACGGAACGCCTGAAATTAGTCTGACTTGAACGGCTTTGCCGTTATCTTCAATTTTGTCGAGTATAAAGGCATATGTATTGCCCGGTTGTAAACCAATACTTTTCCACTCGTTTAACGGTTTTGAAATTCCTTCATTCAACACCTCATTTACATCGAAGTCGAAAATACTATTCCACAATTTTACCGGATAAGAACGGTAGACATTAAAATATCCGTAACTTTTTCCTCCGTCATAAATTGAATAAAGCGAGTCGCCGGATAAGAACAATATGTTATTGCCGTATTGATCGTTGACATTCCTGAAATAATCAATAATTTTTCCTGCATTTTCCAGACTGTCATAATAATAAGCGGTATTACTCTCGAGTATTACATCGGTGAAAATCCAATTTTTAACAATTCCCTCGCCATTCCATGCGGAAATTAAAGTTGCGTATTCCGGTTCCGAATTAATGCTCCTGTTTATCTCTCCAAGCGTCGTCAGCATATTTTTTAATTCGAAAGGTATGTCGGCTCCGTCGGAGGCGCTTATATCTTTGGTTATGCCGCTGGCGCTTACGTATTTAATATGATAGTAAAATCCGTCCGCTATCGGATGCTCAGGTTTATATTCGTCTTCGAGCTTGAACACGACGTATTGGTCAAACGGCGGATTCAATCTGGCGAGTTGTTCGTCCGTCAGTTTTTTAGCGATACAATATTTTTTGTTCGAGCGGTAATAAGAAAAGACGGCATTGCCGTTAGAGTCGATAACTGTTTTCAGATGAACGCCGGCAAATCCGCCCGTCACATCATATTCAATCGAGCGGAACGAAACCACGCGAATCGAATCGACGCCCGATTCGCCGCAGGAGTATGCGAGGAACATTAACAAAATCAGAATACGTTTTCCGCAGCAAAGCAAATTATAATTCATCTGAAACGCCCCCACGCTTTCCCTCTCTACCCTTCTTAATTCGGTAGCTAAAATAAGTATTCCTACAAAAAATGGAAATATTTTTTTATAATGAAATAATCCGCAAAACTCAAAATACTGAGCTGGGGTGGTAAGTTTAAGTGAGGCGGCGGCGTATGTTAAGAAAATCGCGGTTGCCGTTTTCCACTTGATATTGGTTAACTTCTTGCATTTATTTGGGTTTCAAAATAAATTTGATTCGTTTTTTTGAAAAATATGGCAGAGCAAAGCGAAGAGAAAAATATAACGGTCAACCGGAAAGCGCAGCACGATTATTTTATTAAGGAGCGCTTCGAAGCCGGGATTGTTCTCGTCGGAACCGAAGTAAAAGCTCTGCGCCAGAACAAAGCCAGTCTGGTCGACAGTTACGCCGTAGTAAAAGACGACGAAGTCTGGCTGATGAACGCTAATATTTCTCATTACGATCAAGGCAGCTATAACAATCACGATCCGTTGAGAAAGAGAAAGCTGCTCCTTAAAAAGAGCGAAATAAGAAAATTAAAGAAAGCGGTTTCCGAAAAAGGCAATACGCTTGTGCCGCTACGGCTCTATTTCAAGAACGGAAAAGTTAAAGTCGAACTGGCGGTTGCCACGGGAAAACGCAAATACGATAAACGCGAAGATATCGCAAAACGAGAAGCCAAACGTGAACTGGAGCGTAAACTGAAACAATAAGGAGAAAAAATCAAAATTGGAAAAAAAGATTGCCTTCCCTCCCGTTAACGAACAAATGGATTTAATCAAAAGAGGAACTTCGGAAATTATACCGGAGGAAGAGCTCGTCGAAAAACTCGAAAAATCGTATAAAGAAGGAAAACCGCTTAATATAAAATTGGGCTGCGACCCTACGCGTCCCGACCTTCATCTGGGTCATTCGGTAGTTTTAAGAAAACTCGCGCAATTTCAACAATTAGGTCACACGGCAATTCTGATAATCGGCGATTTCACCGGAATGATCGGGGATCCCTCCGGTCGGAATTCATCGCGTCCCCCGCTTACGTTCGAAGAAGCGCGCGAAAACGGAAAGACTTATTTTGAACAGGCTTCCAAAATTCTCGACCCTCAAAAAACAAAAATCGTCTACAATTCCGAATGGCTCGGAAAGATGACATTTGAAGATGTAATCAAACTTGCTTCGAAATATACCGTGGCTCGCATGCTCGAACGGGACGATTTTACAAAAAGGATGAAAAACGGAATACCGATAAGCATGCACGAAATTCTCTACCCTCTGGCTCAGGCAATGGATTCCGTGGCAATCGAAAGCGACGTTGAATTGGGCGGCACGGATCAGAAATTCAATCTGCTGGTCGGTCGCGATATACAGCGTGAATTCGGACTTGCTCCGCAGGTAATCCTTACAATGCCGATACTCGTTGGAACAGACGGCACGGAAAAAATGAGTAAATCGCTCGACAACTATATCGGCATTAACGAACCGCCGAACGAAATTTACGGTAAAACTCTGTCGATTCCCGACGAATTAATTTATACTTACTACGAGCTTGCCACAGACGTATCGAACCAGGAACTTAAAGAAATAAAGCAACAACTTGAAAATAAAGAAGTTAACCCGAGAGACTTAAAAAGAGCTTTAGCGAGAAAACTTGTATCGATGTATCATTCTGAAGAAGCTGCATGGGAAGCAGAGCGCGAATTCGATCAGATATTTGTCAAAAAAGGTTTGCCGGACGAAATTCCGGACTTGAAATTGGATAAGAACGCTTCCGACAGCGGAATCGATATACTCGACTTAATTTTAAAAGCCGGCTTTGCTCCCTCTCGCAGCGAAGCCAGACGACTTGTAATTCAAGGCGGGGTTTCAATCGACGGTGAAAAAATCACCGATCCGAAATTGATTCTCAATCTCAAAGAAGGCTCCATCTTAAAGGTGGGTAAGCGCAATTTTGCAAAAATTTCGATTTAATTTATGGAGGAAATCTAAATTGTACGTACCAACAAAAATCTTTTTTACTAAAGGGGTCGGTCGCCACAAGGAATATCTGGCCTCGTTCGAGCTCGCATTACGCGACGCAGGAATCGAAATCTGCAATCTGGTTTCAGTAAGCAGCATCTTCCCCGTCGGCGCTAAAATAATTAATAAGACGCAGGGACTTAAAATGTTGCAGCCCGGTATGATTACCCACTGTGTGATGGCTAGAAATTCGACCAACGAACCGAACAGATTAATAGCCTCATCAATAGGAGTAGCAATACCCGCCGACAAAAATATGTACGGCTATTTGTCGGAGCATCATCCGTACGGAGAAACCGAGAAAGTAGCCGGCGAATACGCCGAAGACCTAGCAGCTACAATGCTTGCTACCACCCTCGGTATCGATTTCGACGCGGACAAGAACTGGAACGAAAGAGAACAGGTATTCAAAATGTCGGGGAAAATCGTACGTACTTTTAACGTTACTCAGTCAGCACGAGGAAACAAGAACGGTCTCTGGACGACGGTTATTTCAGTAGCAATTTTATTGCCGTAATTTATGATACATTCTCATTTGGCGTTCTGGATTTTCTTCTGGGTCGTTGTTACGATATTGTTCTACATCGACCTCTATGCAGTAGAACACAGAACCGATAAAATAGGAATTAAGACAAGCCTTAAATGGAGCGGCATCTGGATAGCTGCCGCTCTGATATTCAATTTGCTTATCTTCTTGTTTCTGGAAGACGGACATCAAAAAGCGCTCGAATTTTTAGCCGGCTATCTGATTGAAAAATCCCTCTCGGTCGACAATTTGTTCGTCTTCCTGATGATATTCAACGTAATGAATATCAAAGAAGAGCATCAACCTCATGTTCTCAAATGGGGAATTATAAGCGCAATTATACTGAGAATTGCATTCATACTCGCCGGAGTAGCTCTCATAGAACTGTTTCACCCGATTATTTATATTTTCGGAATAATGCTTTTTTATGCGGCTTATAAGATGGCATTCGGCGGCGAAGAGCAAATTAACTACGAAAAAAATCCTTTCATTAAATTTTTTACGAAGAGATTCAGGCTGATAACAAAATACGAAGGCAAAAATTTCTTCGTCAGAAATTCGGGCAAATTATACATCACGCCTGTTTTTCTTACGCTCGTTTTAATCGAATCGTCCGACATTGTTTTTGCCATCGATTCGATTCCCGCCATTATAGCGATAACGCACGATCCTTTCATTATTATTACTTCAAATATATTTGCCATACTCGGACTTCGAGCTCTCTATTTTGCGCTGGCAGGAATTGTCGATTTGTTTTCTTACCTTAAATACGGAGTGGCAATTATACTTGCTTATGTGGGCGTTAAAATGTTGTTGGCGGATATTTATAAAATACCGACTTTCTATTCGCTGGCGTTCATTGTAATTGTTCTTACAGTATCGGTAATTATTTCTTTGATGAAGAATAAAAGCGCCGGTAAAGAATCCCAAAAAGGTGAATAATAAAAGATACCGTCAAACCGACAATCATCGGCTCTATTACCCGGAAACCGTTATCGATATAAGGTCGTAACGCGAGCCAGGCTGCTACGGAAACCGAACCGAGAATTAATTCTGCTGAGGCAAATTTGCCGCTGACTTTGAATTTTTCGTAATATGCTCCGATTATCAGCAGTATTATACCCGGAATAAAAATGCTCCCGATCATATACCAGATTGAAATTACCGATTTTACATAGAAAGCCAGCAATACTGAAATTATTCCCGAAACAATAATGCCAATCTTCGTATAAAAATTAACCGAGCGTTTTTTAGAAAAGCCGAATTTAAGCATAATATCGTTCCCGAATGTGGTTCCGCTCAGAAACAGGAAACTGTTGGATGTTGAGATAATCGTCGCAAAAAGCGCCGCAAAAAAGAGTCCCTTCAAACCGCTGCTTAGAATTTTATCGGCATAAATCGGGAAAGCCAGAACCGGATCCGGCAGGTCTTGCAAATACGCTTTTGAAAAAAGTCCCGTTGTTGTGGTAAGAAAATCGAACAGGAACCAGAAAATAACCGATATTAAAATTCCGTATTTGGCTGTTTTTCCGTCTTTTGCCGCATAACATCTCTGGTGAAATCCGGGGTCGGCAAAAGTCCATAACGCAATCAGAAACCAGACCATTACATATAGAGGCGATTGACCGCCTGTAAGACTAAGATGCTCCGGCGGCAAATTATTAATTAAATAATTAAAATCCCCTACCGACGCGAACGAGACGATAACAATAATTGTGAAACCCGCAAACATTACAAAAAATTGGAAAACATCCGTAATCAAATCGGCGCGATAGCCGCCTTTAATCAAATAGACCGAAGAAAAAATAAGCGCAATTATAAGCCCGGCTAAAAGCGGAATGTTAAAAATAACCTGCAATAACGCTCCCGTCATCAGAATATAAGGCGCAGGCGAAACCAACACAAAGATAAAAACAGCGGAAATAAGCGCCGGAATTTTTCCGTAGACGATTTCGATTTTATCCGGTATGGTATAAAGAGAAGAATTCCTCACTTTTTCGGCAAAAAAAAGTGCAAATAAAATTGCAAAAATATAATACGGCAAACCTTGAGTAATCCAGCTCAGAATACCGCTTGTATACGTAAACTCCCCCACGCCTAAAATGCCGCCGTACCAGGTAGAAACATTTGTAAGCACAAATAATAGAAGTCCGACTTTTCTGCCCGACAGAAGGAAATTTTCCGAAGTGTCTTCGGATCGGCGCGCGGCAAGTAAACCGATAATCAAAAGAACGAGGAAAAATCCTGCAATAATCAATATATCGGTGAGGCTAAAGTTGACCATTTTTCCTCATTGCTTCAAAATCTCTTATCAGAAAAATCCGTCCGCCTTTAATCGTAAGATTTATCGAATCTTTCAGCGCAACGTTGCTTGTGCTTTCTTTTTCTCCGAAAGGCAGACTTGCGTTTTTAAGGGGATATTTGAGACCGCGCGATGTAATTTTGGTTTTACGACCGAAACCGTATATCGATACGGTTTCGCCGGGAGATGTTTTTATTTCTACATTGCCTTCATAAACGCTCAATACCGATTGACGATGTATTAGTTTAATCCGGATTTTATCGTGGAATTTCAACATAATTCCGAGATTGCAAAACGAATGATCCAGCCGGCTGCCTGTGGCTCCTATCAAGAACAATTCGCTGAACTTCATTTTTACCGCGTATTTGAGTGCTTTTTCGACGTCTGTGTCGTTTTGTCGTTTCAGTTGAATGATTTTCGATTTACCGGAAAAATAATTCAGATTATCTTCAGTAATCGAATCGAGATCGCCTATAATAACGTCCGGCGCGAAATTCAATTTACGGGCGGAGTTTGCCCCTCCGTCGGCGCAGATAATTTTATTGCATCCGGCGCGGATAAGATATTTAATTACTCTTTTCGACGGAGGGTCTCCGTTAGCCCATACTATTGCTTTTTTCATAAACCGAATTTTATTCCCGCAATAAAGTTACGTTCGGCAGCCGGAAAGAATTCCTTACCGATTCCGTATGCCGCATAAAGATTGTCGAAAATATTGTTAATCTGCAGATACAATTTAAGATTTTTCAAATACGAATCTAATTGTAAATCGTACGAGACATAAAAATTAGCGACAAAATACGATTCGACTTTGTTGTCGGTATAATCGGTAATGTAGGGATAAATCGATCTGTACTCGGACAATTTTTCGTCGTAATTATCGGTATAAAACTCCCCTACATACTTGCCCGACAGTTGCGCAAAGAATCCGTCTTTTTTGTATTTGATAAGCGCGTTGAACATCAGATCCGGGAAACCGCTAATTCTGTTGCCAGAAAGATCGAACCGGTAAGTTTTCGATTCGTCGTCGTTGTAGAAATATGCGTAACCTTTGCTTATATAATTTTTACTTACAGCTCCGTTAAAAACAAATTCGAGCGCGTCGGTCGGTTTGTATATAACCGAAGATTCGATTCCGTAATGAATAGTTCTGTCCATATTTCCGGTTATCGGCTGACCGAATCTGTCGAGCTGTCCCCTTTTTACAATCTCGTCGTTAAACAACATATAAAATCCATTTAGAGCTAAACTTAATTTATCGGTATTGTATGCTGTTCCGAATTCAAAGTCGTTCATTGTTTCGGGTTTAACGAGCGGTTTGGAAAAATCGTAAGAGCCGTCGGGCAGTTGTTCGAACTGAGGAGTTTCGCCCCCGCTCGATTCCGCTGCGTCGTAATAATTTTTAAGGCGCGGTTCTCTAGTTACCCGGGCAAACGTAAAATAGAAATTCATTTCGGGCGTATAACGGTAATTCAACCCGAACCGCGGATTGAAAAACAAATCGTCGATTTCGAATTCATTGTCGAGGAAGCGTTCGTTGGCAATTTCATATCTATGATACGCCAGCTGCGCTTCCGCCAGAAGGCTTAATTGCGAATTAATATTATATTTTTCGTGAGCATAGAAAGTGAAGATATCCTTTCCCCCTTCGTAATAATAATAACGGTAGTCCTTTGTAATGCCCGCTGGCAGGAATTCGCCGTAATTAAGACTTCCCCAATGAACCGATCTGTGAAGGCGCAATTCGCCGCCGAGAATTAATTCGCCGCCGGTGTGATTTATGCTCAAACGCGGAATCCAACCCCATTGTTTATTTTCCACCATAGCTCGTATCAATACATTAGAAGGGTTCACTGCAGGATTAAAACCGTTGCCGCGCGTAAGTCTGAAATATGTAGTGTCGCCCCACGAGCCGTCGTAATCGAAGAATCCGTTTCCCAGCACCAGGAACAAGGCGGAATTGAGCACGACATTATCATTAAACCTGTATTCATTGAGCAATTCAAAATGCGGCTGAGAAAAATTTTCTATTTCGTCCGGTCTCCTTTCGGCTGTATAAGTATAGCCGTTTTCGTCCGCTTCCCAATAAGAATAGTTTGCTTTTCTGAGCTCTCTGTCTTTAATGGCGAACTTCGGCAAGCCGGTATAAACCAATCCGTCTGCAAGCGGACCGCCGAAAATATTTATTTGAGTTGTAAGATTTTCATCCAGCCGAACAGCCGACAAATAATAAGATTTTAAGTCGACCCAGCTGTTGTTGCGATACCCGCTGCTCAATGTTTGCGATAGTTTGGCATAGACCGAATATTTGTTATCTATCAATCCGCTCGAAACGACTGCGGAATATTTTCTCGTGTTGTAACTTCCGATTGACGAGGAGATTTCCACAAGAGGCTTACTGGTAATCGAAGTTGTAATAATATTAATTGAACCTCCGACCGCGGCATATCCCGCAATACCGGAGCCGGCTCCGCGCTGAATCTGAATCAACTCGGTATTTTCCAATAGATCCGGGAAATCGATCCAGTAGACGTTATGGTCTTCCGGGTCGTTTTGAGGGATTCCGTTAATCGATACGGAAATTCTGCGCTGATCGAACCCTCTTATGCTCAGGTAATTATAACCCAGTCCGTTACCGCCTTCGGAATAGAAAGTAGCAGAAGGAGTGTAACTGATAACTTCCGGAATGTCCTGGATTGTATAGTCTTCTTTAATTTCGGTTTTGTTTAGTTTGGTAAAAGTCAGCGGAGAAAATCCGCTTTCGCCTATAGTGCCTTTGACGAGGACGGTTTGGCTCACAATTATGTCGCTTTTCAGTTTAATGACTTTATTTTCCAATGCAAGAAAGTCCTTTATCGGAATTTCGAATTTTCTAAATCCGATATAACTGGCGACAATTACGTCTTCGGCTTGGAAATTTCCTTTGAGAACGAACTCTCCAAGCGAATCCGCCGAAGCGCCGACAGACGTATTTTTTATGTAGACGTTTGCTGCAGGTAAAGGCTCGCCCGTGTCGGCATTAACGATTTTACCTTTGAGCTCTGTAACCTGCGAGTAAATTAAAGATGTGAAAAGAAAAAAAAGAATAATTAAGTTTTTCATAAGAACCTCCGTTTTAAAATAAAAAAGCCGTTTTAACAACGGGAAAACGGCGATCAACTTAATTATTCTTCGACCGTTTCCCTACGCTGGCATTACCCAGATCAGGTTCAAGGGTATAATCTCAGCCCCGCAGCGGGAGCACCCCTAACGACTTTTTATATGTTAAAAGAACTAGTTAATTATTTTGAGTTTTTGTCCGACTTTTATTTTGTCGGATTGAAGATTATTCCAGTTAATAATATCCGCAACCAGAACCTTATAAATTCTTGCAATAGTCCAGAGCGATTCGCCCTGTTTAACTCTATGAATCGTTACTTTGGATTCATTATTTTGCTTGGCAATATATTTATTATCGGAATTATTTTCCACTCCCTTCCTAACAGTAAGTTTCTGTCCGGCAAAGATTTTATTTGTGTTGAGACCATTCCAATTTTTCAAATCGTCAACGGATACATTGAATTTATCTGCTATTTCAATCAAGCTGTCGCCTCGTTTTACAATATAATAATCGCCCGGACTTTCATTGTTATCGTCGGACAGATTTTCATTTTTCTGATATATTTTCAGATTTTGTCCCGCACGGATAAGATTGCTTCTCAGATTATTCCATTCCCTGATATTCGAAACTCTAACGCCGAACTTATCGGCAATTTCGCTTATCGTATCGCCTTTTTTAACAGTGTATTCTACAAGGTTAGAATTTCTTTTGGCGGTATTGTCGCCGTATGAATAAACGTTGTCGGCTCCTTTGAGAGTAAGCGTTTGACCGTATCGTATCCGGTCGGATTTAAGATTGTTCCATCTTTTAAGTTGAGCGACCGACACTCCGAATTTTTTTGCAATTTCACTCAAAGTATCGCCTCGCCGCACTCTGTATTTATCCGCTCTATTATTATTGAGGCTTTGGGTCGTGGCGGTTTGAGTATACCCCGGATAAACAATCAACTTTCTGCCCTGATAAATTTTGTCGCTGCGCAGATTATTCCAGTCCTTCAATTGTGAAACCCGAACTCCGTATCGAGCGGCAATAGTTGATAAAGTTTCTCCACGACGAACCCTATGTTCGATAACCGCGCTGCCGGTATTCGCCAATAACAATTGATTTTTTTCCGTACCGGATAACGAATCAATTTTCGAATAATACTCTGTTTGTTCTTCAGGGACATAAATTTTTAATTGTTGACCTACTTTAACCCTTCGCGTATAAGGAATATTGTTCCAGTTTCTCAAATCGGAAACGCGCACGTCGAATAATTCGGCTATATCAACAAGATTATCGTTGCTCTTTACAGTATAGTTAACTGCAACTTTACCTTCGGGAACAATATATTCCAATGAATCGGCGCTGTAGAGCGAATCGTAAATTTGTGTGAATTTATCGTCCAGGTCAGGATTTGTGAGCTCGAGTTTATAAGTCGGATTTTCGTCTGCCGAAGCCACCAGCTCATCAACAGCAGGTAAAATATCCGTATTAATTGGAATATCATCGACATTTATGCTCGATACCGGAATCTTAAGTTCCGTTCCCACGCTTAATTTACGCCTCGGCGAAATGTTATTGTATGATGCAAGCTGTGAAATGCTCACATTGTATTTCGATGCAATTTGCCATAAAGATTCCCCCGATTTAACTGTATGAACAGTGTACTGAACTTTTGAATCGTCAGGGATATTTTTGAGATTCGTAACAAATGCTTCGTAAGATTGAGCGGGCACTTTTAGGGGATATCCTCCTTCATATTTGGGAGGAGTAATATTTTGAATTAATTCGGGATTTAATTCTCTTAAAAATTCAACGCTAACACCTGCGCACTTGGCAAGCACATTCAAATCGACAGCCTCTTCAATCCGGTAAATTTTATAATCAATCGGTTTCTCGTATTGAATATTATTGAATCCGAATTTTTCGGGTTGACTTGCAATTAATGTAGCGGCAATATACTGAGGTACGTAATTACGTGTTTCTCGCGGCAAATACCTTCTCATTTCCCAGAAATTATTCGAGCCGGAAAGTCTCATGGCTCTTCTTACTCTGCCTTCGCCGCTGTTATAAGAGGCTATTGCGGAATACCAATCGCCCAGTGAATAGTAAAGATCGCGTAGATGTCTTGCCGCGGCTCTAGTGGCTTTCTCCGGATCTCGTCTTTCGTCTATATGGTAATTGATTTTCAAGTCGTACAAGCGCGCCGTGCCTTTCATAAACTGCCACAATCCGACAGCCCTAGCCCACGATCTGGCGGTCGGGTTCAATCCGCTCTCTATCATACTCAAGAATATTAATTGCTGAGGCACCTGCTCTTCAGCAAAAATTTTAGCCATCATCGGAAAATATTTTCCCGAACGGGAAAGCCACAGTTCCATATACTTCCTGCCTTTGCCCGTGAAATACTCGATATATTGCTCTACATTCCTGTTGATTTCCAGAGGGAATTCACCGACTACGACAGTAACGGTATTATCATCGTCGTTTACTTCCACCGAATCTTCCAGAGCAGGCAAACCAGGTATGCTTTTATTCATCCATTCGTCTAGCGCGCTTATGGATGCGTCTTCCGGTAATTCGTCCAGACTTTCAACATAACTCCTGTAGTCTTCCACGATGGCATTTTCCAATTCGACATAAGCGCCGTTTTCTTCTATATTCGGATAATAACTTAATTTATTTATGATAGACAATGCCGATTCGTAATAATTAATAGCCTCGGATTTGAAGCCTAATTTTTGCTTGTAAAGAGCCGTCAGATAATCCTGCCTGGCGTTTTCCAACATCTCGCTGGTTATCGACCTGACAGTCAATACTTTTGTCGTATCGGGAGGCGTCTTTTCGCTTTTTTGAGATAAAAAGTCTAGTGTTCCGCATGCATTAATAATGAAAAGACTCAGTACCGGTAAGATTAAAATTTTATATTTCACACTAAACTCCATCTCATTTTTTCTTATTGCAATTTAGTCCCTTAAGTGAATTTTGTCAAGGAAATTATTATAAAATGTCAATTACTCCTTGTAATTAAACAAGTTAGAATTAAAGAGGAATATTCGAATGTTTCTTCTTAGGATTATTATCGACTTTTGTCTTAAGAATATTGAGCGAATCGATCAATCTTTTTTTGGTTTCTCTCGGAAAAATCACTTCGTCGATGTAACCCCTTTCGGCAGCTTTATACGGATTTGCAAATTTTTCGGTGTATTCTTCTATAAGTTCATTCAATTTTTCCCCGGGCGATTCGGCGTTTTTAATTTCTTTTTTGAATATAATTTCGACTGCGCCTTTAGGACCCATAACGGCTATTTCTGCCGAAGGCCATGCAAAATTGAAATCGCCCCTGATGTGTTTTGAATTCATCACGTCGTAAGCTCCGCCGTAGGCTTTGCGCGTTATGACAGTAATTTTAGGAACCGTAGCTTCGCTGAATGCAAAGAGCAATTTGGCTCCGTGCCGGATAATTCCGTTCCATTCCTGTTCGGTGCCGGGCAAGAATCCGGGTACGTCGACCAGGACTATCAAAGGAATCGAAAAGGCGTCGCAAAACCTCACAAAACGAGCTCCTTTTACCGAAGCGTTTATATCCAATACGCCCGCAAGGGCTTTCGGTTGATTGGCTACAATCCCTACAGACATCCCCCCTATTCTTCCGAATCCGACTACTATATTCTCGGCATATTGACTGTGCACTTCATAAAATTCTTCGGTCAATAAATCGATTACTTCTTTCATATCATACGGTTTATTCGGATTATCCGGAATTATTTTATCGAGCGCGGGGATTATCAAATCATCCGACTCGTAATTCTTTTCCGGAGGAGAGTCCATCCAGTTCAAAGGTAAATACGACATCAATTGTCTTATTCCTTCGAGGACTTCGGCTTCGCTGTTAAATACAAAGTGAGCCACTCCGCTTTTGGAAGCATGCGTATCTGCGCCGCCCAGTTCTTCGAACGATACATCTTCATGCGTAACTGTTTTAACAACATTAGGACCCGTAACGAACATATAACTTGTATTGCGGACCATGAACGTAAAATCAGTTATAGCGGGCGAATAGACAGCTCCGCCGGCGCATGGCCCCAGAATTGCGGAAATCTGAGGAACTACGCCTGAAGCCAATGTATTTCGCAAAAAAATTTCCGCGTAGCCGCCCAAACTCACAACGCCTTCCTGAATTCTCGCGCCCCCTGAATCATTCAATCCGATTATAGGAATGCCGGTTTTCAAAGCCATGTCCATTATCTTGCATATTTTTTCGGCATGAGCTTCGGACAACGAGCCTCCGAATACTGTAAAATCCTGACTAAAAACCGCCACCGGTCTGCCTTCAATTTTAGCAAAACCGGTAATAACGCCGTCCCCGTAAAACTTTTGTTTATCCAGTCCGAAATCCTGACTTCTGTGAGTTACAAGCGAATCGATTTCCTGAAAAGAGCCGCTGTCGACCAATAATTCGATTCGTTCCCGAGCTGTCAGTTTCCCTTTTTTATGCTGCTGTTCGATTTTATCTTTGCCGCCCCCTTTCAAAGCCTCGGCGCGTAAATTCTCCAGCTTTTTGAATTTATCTTCCATATTACACCAACATATTTGCCAGCAGATTGTCTGCGTCGAGTTTTTTGAATTCTGTAATCACGATTTTTCTCAGTTCTTCAAATTCCCCGGTTTTAATCGTATCCAGATTTTCTTCCTTAGAAATAGCGACGTCAATTTTTTTGATAATTTCTCCGGGATTTCTTTTCATCAATAACAAAACGTCCGACAAATAAATTGCTTCGGTTATATTCGAAGTAGTAATTACCATTCCAACATTTAATTCTTTGTTAATTTTTCTGAGAAGGCTATAAAGTTCCGCCTTTGAACGGTAATCCATTTTTATGAAAGGCTCGTCTATCAAGAGAAATTTGGATTTTCTAATTAAAGCTCTTGCCAAACTAATCCGGAAACGGAATCCCAGACTGTTATTGTAGGGAACGTGATTTTCGTATCCATCCAGCCCGGTAATTTTCAGAGCTTTCAGAAAATCCTGTTCGTCATGCCGTTTCAAACCGAAGAGAATGTTTTCTTTTACATTCAACCAGGGATAAGAAGAAGGAGCAGCCGGGATGTATATCAAGGGCGTTGCCAGTTCGTAACGGATTTCGCCTTCGCTTGGTTCTTCAAGCCCGCACAATATTTTCAACAAACTCGATTTACCCGCTCCGATTGGCGCAAGTACGGAAGTAATTTTATCGCTCTTAAATTCACAATTCAGACCTTTAAACAAAACTTTTCGGAAACCCTGCTCGTCGATATAAGTTTTGCCGAGGTTGATTAACTCAATCATCTTACTCTTCCCAATTAAAATATTTTTCTTCAATGACGACGAGAATTTTGTCGCCTGCCCAGATTAAAACAGTGGTAATTATGGCAACTACAAACAGGAAAACGAAATCGTTATAATAAAGCGCCCGGTAGTAAATACCGCCAAGTCCGTTACCTTTTTCGGCATACTCATAGAAAAGCGCCGCCATCCATATCAGATAATGTTTTTCCGATAACACGTGGTATAAATGCTTTTGTAAAATTTTATGGACTACTTTCTTTGCAACTTCCCTTTTAGACATTCCTAGATTTATCGCAACGTCCACGTATTCTTGTTTTATATTTGTCAATTTTCCGGCAGCTGAAAATTTGAGCAAAGCGGAAACAAAAACAAATAGAAACAGGAGCTCGCCCCAAAACGAAGCGCCGAACCAGAACAGAAATAATATTACAGGAAAAATAAAAGGGATATATTTAAGCGGTTGAACTGCCGAAAAGTCGAATGCGGCAAAAAGATTAAATCCTGTTTTTAACGCGACCAGAATCAACAAGTAGGCTAACAACATCGAAACATAGATAACCGTAGTTGTGGAAGCCAGACTTTGAAACACGTCGTATACTTTCCACGATTCAGCAAAGGATTCGATTATCTGCGAAGGTTGAGGCAATATTTTGTTAACCGGTAAAATAAATTCGAACAAAATCAGATAAACGAACAGAAGAGTAACTACAAACTTAATCCCGCCGTAATTTTTATTCATTTGTATCCTGTCGGTTTTATGTACTTAATTTATCGATAGGAAATCGATTATGCAACAATATAATCAAATTAAGAAAGGATTAATTTCTTTTTCCCTGCCGATTGTTGAAGATTCGCCGTGTCCCGGATAAATTACCGCATCGTCCGGAAGCGTGAGCAATCCCGTTTTAATCGAATCTATAAGTTGATCGTAATTGCCGCCCCATAAATCCGTCCTTCCGATACTTTCCTGAAAAAGAACGTCTCCGGTAAAACATAACTTTTCTTCAGGCAGATAAATTGAGTATTCGCCGGGAGTGTGCCCCGGCGTGAAAATGAATTTCATTTTGGAACCGCCGATTTTGAGGTCGAGATTTTCTTCGATATAAAAATCGGGTTTCGGAGATTCTTCGAATTCAACTCCGTAACTTGCGGCAACTTCCTTCATTAAATCGAGAAGAAATAAATCTTTTTCCGGAGCGTAGAATTCCGGATTAAATTTTTCGCACACAAATCTGTTGCCGAGTATATGGTCGATATGACAATGAGTATTAAAAAGGTAACGGAGTTTAATGCCGTTCAATTCGATAAAATCCGTTAATATTTCTTTCTCCTGCCGATTCGAACAGCCCGGGTCAATAATCGCGGTGTCGAGCGTTGATTCGTCCCAGATTACGTATGTATTCTCCGCGAAGGGATTAAATACGAATTTTTTGACCGATATCATTTATTAAAATTTTCTTTGAGTCTTTTTTCCAATTGCGCTCAACTAATTTCTGCTTATTTGCCCAAATTATTTTTTTTCAAATATATTTTTATTTTGCCGAAACTAAATGTTGTATTCATTTTCAATTCTGAATTAATTTAACTTTTTCTTCTAAGCTATTTAATAAATTATCGAATGCATCGGCAAACGCTTTTACACCTTTTTCCTGCAAATCGTTGGTAACATCTTCCATTGATATTCCCAATTCTTTCAAGTTGTTCATCAATTCAACAGCATCTGAGATATTTTCCGATAGAGTCTCCTTTACTACACCGTGGTCAATAAATGCATCAATCGTTGCAGGAGGAACCGTATTAACGGTGGTAGAACCGATTAATACTTGCACGTATAAGATATCGGAATAGTTTGGATTATTTGTGCTGGTAGATGCCCATAAAAGCCTTTGCACTCTCGCACCGTTTGATTCCAAATTCTGCCAAACTTCACCGCTGAATAATTTTTTAAATTCTTCGTATGCTATTTTGGAATTTGCGACAGTTGCTTGTCCCATAAATTCCGGTTTGTCGAGTTCCTCTAATAACTTATCCACCGAAGTATCAACCCTGCTAACGAAAAAACTGGCAACCGAAGATACCTTGGAAACATCGCCGCCGTTATCCATTAAAATTTTCAAGCTATCAATATATGTCTTCGCCACTTCGATATAGTTGTCGATCGAGAAAATGAGAGTGACATTTACGTTGATTCCGTGAGATATTAATTCTTTTATTGCAGCAATGCCGGCCTGAGTTGCAGGAACTTTAATCATTATATTCGTCATCGATAATTCCTTGAATAATCGAATTGCTTCATCAACGGTTTCTTCTGTTTTGTCAGCCAACTTTGTATTTACCTCCAAAGAAACATATCCGTCTACCCCATTTGTTTCTACGAATACCGGCAACAATTTTTGGGCAGCTAATTTAATGTCTTTTTTCGCAAGAGCTTCATATATTTCAAAAATCGGTTTCTCCAAATCAATCGATTTCAAGTCATCATCATATAAACTACTGCCTGAAATAGCCTTTTTAAAAATTAAAGGATTTGTAGTTACACCTCTCACGCCGCCGGATATTAATTTATCCAACGTTCCGTCTAGAATAATATCTCTTTTTAATATAATCATACCAAACAAATTGACCAAGTTCGGCTAATTTCTGTAATTTTGTCATTATTTCAGCTCATGTAATTCGTTCAGTTTAGTTTCGAAATTTAATTCATTTTACCGAGAAAATGAACGAAAGAAAAAGACCACGATTTTAGAAGAATTTAGAGTAAGCGAATCACGCCGATTGGTGTGGAGAGTTATAAGTTATACCGTATATGAAAAAGGTGTTACTCCGAGCGGAGCGAAGAGTCAAAAAAAGATTGACTGATTGAAGGATTGTCCGAAGGACTCTCACAGAGTCTGCGACTGTGATCATGATTGCATGAATACATGACGAGTTATAAAATGGTATTCCATTTTTTCATACTTCCATCATTGCATCCTTCCCAGTCCGCAATTTCACGTTATTATCCATTCTCAATTTACAACTATCACTTAATCGCTCGGATGTTGCCGTTTTCAGAGGATGGAGTACACGTGTAAAAAGCCGTCTCTTTATGGGAAGCAAAGTGACTGAAAGCAGAATTATTTTATTTAGACAAAAAATGGTTCAAAGTAATAACATTTGAACAATTGCTCAAATGTTATTATATTTGCTCCCATGAAAAATAAAGTTGAAGCTCCGGTGTGCGGAGTAACATATATAGACAAACAGAAAGTTAGGAATGTTGAAAAAGGATTTCCCAGCAGCGAATTGGTGATTGACACGGCGGATATTCTTAAAGTTTTGGGAGATCCCACACGGCTAAAAATTATAATGGCTCTTACCAAAGAGGAACTTTGCGTTTGCGACCTTTCCGCTTTGACCGATGTTTCTGTTTCGGCAGTTTCGCATCAATTGAGATTGCTAAGAGGACAAGGATTAGTGAAATACCGGAACCAAGGAAAGATGGTTTATTATTCCTTGGCGGATGAACATATCAATAATATTATTGCTGCTGCATTGGAACATGCGGAGGAGTTGCATAAGTGAACGAGTCTAAAAAAAGATACCAAATAGTCGCAGCGCTCCTGCTTACGGCAATTCTTTCCCACATTAGCCTCTTTCATTTTGAACTGCAGCAAAAAGTATTATGTATAGGGGAAAGGAATCATTTCCAAATTGAAAATATTGGCGATGCCCATTCGTCACTTAAGTTTACAATTAATCTCGGGTTCTTTCAAATAATTGAAAACGACGATTGCACTGAATTTAAACTTGATAATCATATTGATGAAGACATAGTTAAAGTTATCAGTAAAAATACAGTAAGATTTAATGAAGTATTAATAATAAATTTTGATACCATTAAAAAAGATGATAAATTTAGCATAATAGAAGATAATTTGCTGACTTCTCATAACACCGGATTGGAAAGTCTGGCAAAAATCTCCCTTTTAATCTGATACCCTCATAACACCACATCGCTTAGCGGCGTTTTACGGCCGCGCAAATTACACCATTTTAAAAAAATATTAGGTAAGGATACTCATTATGTATAGTAAAATTTTAATAATGAGCGGGATTTTCACATTGATTTCTATATTTGTTCCTTTAAGAACCGCTACGGCACAGGAGACTTCTTCGATAAGTAAATTCTACGGAGAATTTCTTGGGGAAAGCTGTATTGACTCGCTTGCCGCAAGTGAAAAAGCTTCAAACAAAACTCTGAAATTACAAGATGCGATAATTATCGGATTAAGGAACAATCCCAGCTTAAAATCTAAAAAACTCGAAATCAGCGCTTTCCAAGCGGCGGCTCTGCAAGCCGCATTATATCCGAATCCCATTGTGGAAATTGATTTTGAGAACGTCCTCGGTTCCGGTGATTTTGGCGGATTTAACGCCGGAGAGAATACATTTTTTATAACTCAGGACTTTGTTCTCGGCGGAAGACTAAGTAAAGCGGAGAAAGTTCAATTAATCAATTCCAATCTTGCAAAGTGGGAATTGGAGAAAGATAGACTGAATCTTATCTCTGAGATTCGAAAGTCCTTTACTCAAATTTCCTCGCTTCAACATCAAAATGAATTGAATAAGAAATTGCTCAAAATTTCCAAAGAATTTTTGCTGAATCTTGAAAGAAGAATAAAAGCGGGGAAAATTTCTCCCGCCGAAGCTTCGAGAGCTTCGTTGATTTCCACATCGCTCGAAATTCAAATTCAAAACACTGAGATGCAACTAGCATCCGAAAAAGCAAGGCTTAAAGCCATGCTCGGCAAACCGGATCTTCAATTTACCTCGGTAGAAAATATATGCAACTTAAGATACGACATTCCCAATTTAGATTCGCTGAGAGAATTGATATTGAACTCTCCTTCTTTGGCGCAGTTCAAAACAAAAATGAAGCGCGTTAAAGCGGCGGTTGAACTCGAAAAAGCCAAGGTAATTCCCGATCTTTCCGTTTCACTCGGTATAAGAAGATTGAACGAAACGAGCGATAATGTTCTCGTTCTCGGGGCTTCCATTCCTTTGCCAATCTTCGACGATAACAAAGGGAATATTCAGGAAGCAATGATAAGGGAGAATCAAGTTAAATACGAGTTCGTCGGCGCAATCAATTCGGCTGAAGCCAAACTTAAATTTCTCTATAACAACATAAAAGCATTCGGTTCGATGATTGAAAAACTTGAGCAGGAGTCTATACCGAGTGCTAAAGATGCTTTTAAGATTATAAACGAAGGAAGTTCGGTCGGTCGGTTTACGGTTCTCGATGTGCTCGATGCGCAGCGTAGTTTATTTGAGCTCGAATCGCAATACATAAAAGCGGTTGCCGAGTACAATCAAAACATTATAGAACTGGAAGCATTGACGTTAACTAAGTTAGATTTTGAAGTTAAAGCAAGGACGCAAGAAAATGAATAAAAAGAATTTAATCTATTTAATTGCAGGAATAATTATAGGTGGAATTGCCACGATTATTCTTTTGGATAACATTTCAGATCATGAAAATATTAACACTTCGGAAGTTACCGAGACCAGGCACAAGAACGAACACTCCGAATCAGAAGAAGAACATTCCGAAATAATTAATATTTCAGATAAGGTAATGAAAGAATTCGGGATTGAAGTCAAAACAGCCGGTCCCGGTAAATTACTTGTTCACAGGGATCTTACGGGAGAAATTGTCCCCAACCCCTATGAAGTGGCTCACATAGTTCCAAGATTCGGCGGTATCGTAAAAGCGATTTATAAAAAAATCGGCGACGAGGTGAAAAAAGGAGATAAAATTGCAGTAATAGAAAGCAACGAATCACTCGTTCAATACGATGTTACTTCCTCAATTGACGGAACAATATTGGAACTTCATATGACTCCTGGAGAATTAATCGGGGACGATAAGCATATTATTAAGATTGCCAACCTAAAGACGGTTTGGGCAGAGTTAAACGTTTACCAGCAAAACCTAGGCGAAGTTAAAGTCGGGCAAACTGTTGAAATTACATCTCCTCACAGTAATACAGTTTTTAAAGGGAAATTATTCTACATTAGCCCAACTGTAGATGAAGCAACCAGAACGGCGATTGCAAGGGTAAAACTCGACAACTCCCGAGGCGTTTGGAAACCCGGTATGTTTGTTTCCGCAAAAGTTGTTACTTCTTTTAAAAAGGTTGATGTAGCCGTACCGAAAAACGCGATTCAAATTTTGGAAGGTCAGAAAGTTGTTTTTATTAAAGGAGAGGAAGGCTTTCGGCCGCAGGTTATTTCCATTGGAGATGAGAACGGTAAATTTGTGGAAATCCTCGACGGTTTGCACCCAGGCGATAAATACGTAGCCAAAGGCGCATATAATTTCAAATCCGAAATATTAAAAGAATCGTTCGGCGGACACGGACACTAACTTGGAGGAAGATTTATGAATAAATTAATAGATTTTGTGTTAAAGAACCGCCTCCTCGTGCTTGTTGTAGGATTATTTGTGATGGCAGGCGGTTATTTCAGCTACAAGCAATTGCCTATTGATGCTTTTCCTGATGTTTCCCCTTCGCTGGTGCAGGTATTCACTCAAACCGAAGGCCTAGCTCCGGAAGAAGTTGAAAAGTATGTTACTTTCCCTATCGAAGTGGCAATGAACGGACTTCCGAATTTGAAATCGATTCGTTCTGTTTCGAATTTCGGTCTTTCCGTTGTAAATATTTATTTTGAAGACGGTACAGATATCTATTTTGCCAGGAGGGTTGTAAACGAAAGACTCACCGAAGCGCGAGAACAAATTCCCGCTGGATTCGGCGATCCGCAGATGGGTCCCATTTCAACAGGAATGGGTTTAATTCTTTTTTATTATTTGGAAGACGAAACAGGCAAATATACATTAGAAGAATTAAGAACCATCCAGGATTGGCTGATTAAATTCCAATTGCAAACCGTACCCGGTGTGACGGAAGTGCTCGGTATAGGCGGTTGGGAAAAGCAGTTCCATGTTGTTGTAGATCCTAACGGACTTCTAAGATATAATCTTTCTGTAAACGATATCGTTGAAATTATAAAAAAGAATAATTTAAACGTTGGAGCTTCTTTTATCGAAAAAGATGCCGAAGAATTCCTCGTCCGTTCGGTAGGACTTGCAACCAAAGTTCAAGACTTGGAAAATATTGTGGTTAAATCGGTTGACGGCACACCGGTTTACCTTAAAGAAATAGCCGATATTAAAATCGGCGGGGCAGTAAGACGGGGAATCCAAACACGAAACGGAATTGAAGAGGTTGTAGCCGGAATGGTGGTCAAATTATATGGCACAAATTCTTCTACGGTAATAGGCGCCGTGGAAAAGAAAATGGCGGAAATAAACAAAACTCTGCCCGAGGGAATAAAACTCGTGCCTTATTACGAACAGAAAACACTTGTAGAATCAGCCGTTAAAACCGTTACAGATGCGTTGATTCAAGGTATAATTCTCGTTGCGTTAATATTGATGCTATTTATGGGCTCGCTGCGTCCAAGTATTGTTGTTGCGCTTTCAATTCCGTTTTCGATTATGGTTGCATTTATCGGGATGCAGTATTTAGGATTGTCGGTCAATTTAATGTCGTTCGGAGGTCTCGCAATTGCTATCGGCATGATGGTGGATGCAAGCATTGTACTTGTTGAAAACATCGACAGATTGAAGAGGAAACACCCCGACGAGCCATTTTTGCATATAGTATCCAAAGCAAGCAAGGAAGTTCTGCGGCCGATTATTTTTGCAATTATCATAATTATAACTGTTTTCATTCCGCTTTTCACTCTACATGGAGTTGAAGGAAAAACTTTTAGACCTTTGGCCTTCACAATTGCACTAGCGATGCTCGGCTCTTTGCTTTTTGCCGTTTTGATTGCTCCGGTAGTTTCGTCTTTCATTCTAAAAACAAAACGGAAAAAGAATGATAGTAAAAAACCTAAAGACATTTGGATAGTTCGCATTTTAATAAAAATTTATACACCGTTTGTAAAATTTTTCGTCAAGAGAAGAATTGCAGCAATAATTGTTTCGATAATACTTTTGCTCCTGGGCGCATGGATATATCCCAAACTGGGTTCGGAATTCACACCCACGCTTCAGGAAGGAACACTAATCGTCCGTTTGTCTATGGCTCCTTCCATTTCATTGGAAGAGAGTAAAAGAATTACCCTCCTTGCCGAAAAGCGGGTAATGCGGGTTCCCGAAGTGCAAGGAACGGTCACCAGAATTGGGCGCGGAGAAGTCGGAGCGCATACAGACCCGATTAACAGCGCGGAAATGTATGTATTATTGAAACCTGAAGAAGAATGGAGAGAAGGTCTCGATCAAGAAGGCATTGAAGCAAGAATCCGAGAAGAAGTTGAAGGCATGCCGGGCGTACTGTTCAACTTTACTCAGCCCATCAGAATGACTGTTGATGAATTGCTGGAAGGAGTTAGAGCGGAACTGGCGGTTAAATTGTTCGGCGACGATTTGATTCTGTTAAAGAAAAAAGCTGAAGAGATATCTGCACTTCTCAGAGAAATAAGAGGAGCCGCGGATATTCAAGTGGATCAGGTGAGCGGAAAGCCTCAATTGAAAATTACGGTTGATAGGCATGCAATTGCTAGGTACGGATTGAATTTATCCGATGTTCAGCAAGTAATAAGAACCGCAATCGGCGGTGAGATCGCGGGACAAATATTCGAAGGCATCAAACGATTTGATATCTTCGTGCGTTTCGCTCCCGAATTCAGAGGCGATAAACAAGCAATCTCTAACTTGTTAATTCCCTCACCAAACGGATTACGTGTTCCTTTAAGTCAAGTGGCAACAATTGAAGAAATTGAAGGACCGCGGCAAATTACCCGTGAACAAAATCAGCGGTTCATTACCATTCAATGTAATGTGATCGATAGAGATATCGGATCTTTCGTGGAAGAGAGTCGAGCTGCAATTGAAAAGAATATCGATTTACCCGTCGGTTATTACACAGTCTGGGGCGGACAATTCCGCTTGCAGCAGGAAGCGAACAAAAGATTCGCCATCGTAATACCGATTACGCTATTGCTAATTTTCTTCCTTCTCTTTTCCAGTTTCAATTCGTTGAAGAATTCGCTGTTGATACTGTTGAATATTCCGCTCGCGCTTGTGGGGGGAATAATAGCGCTTTGGATTACCAATCAGAATTTATCCGTTCCCTCCTCTGTCGGATTCATTGCCCTCTTCGGCATCGCGCTCGAAAACGGAATGGTTCTGGTAACCTACTTCAACCAGTTAATGCGCGAAGGAATGGACGTCGACGAAGCTTCCATAGAAGGCGCGAAGCTTAGACTACGTCCGGTTCTGATGACCGCAGCCACAACCGCGCTCGGATTGATTCCGCTTTTGGTTGCAACCGGAACGGGAAGCGAAGTGCAAAGACCGCTCGCCACGGTTGTTGTGGGCGGATTGTTTACTTCAACTATTTTAACGCTGCTGGTTCTTCCGGCTCTTTACAAATGGTTCTCCATTAAACCGCAGGAGAGCGAATTATAATTTTTCGGCGGCGGATTTATTTCCGCCGCGTTTATTAAAAAAATTAAGGTGATGCAAATGAAAGAAATTAAAGCTATTATACGACCTTTCAAATTGGACGATGTTGTAACGGCTCTTCAAAAGATAGAAGGTTTGCCGGGACTCACTATTTCGGAAATTAAAGGCTTCGGCAGGTCGAGAGCAAAAGGCGCGGAGGATTCGTTCCGCGACGGTTTGCACAATTACATCAAACGGGTGAAAATAGAACTCGTGGTTCATAACGACATCGTAAACGAAGTTGTGGACGTCATTCAAAGAACCGCGCACACGGGCAACACGGGCGACGGTAAGATATTTGTGATTGAAGTGGCGGACACGATAAGAATAAGAACAAACGAACGCGGCGAAGACGCGATATAACAATTCCATATCGAAGAAAGGATGTACAAATGAAATCACTTCAAAAAATGACGCTTCCGGCTTTGGGCGCTATTCTATTCGTGTCTATTTATTTCAGCTATTTCGCGCCCACCGACGAGCTGGGAGATTTATCGAAATTCGGAGCCAGCGAGATTAATCAAACCGTAAACGTTATGATTGTCAAAGAGAACGGTTTCGGTAGAAACGCCGGCGGGAGAATAATTTCTTTCAGAGCGAAAGATAAAAACGGAGTTGCGGTAAACGTTAAATTGAGCGAACCGGCTCCTCCGGAAATAATTAACGCCGAAATAGTGGAGCTGCTCGGGCATTTGCACGGCAGCGATTTTAATGCCGCGAGCGTTAAAATTATTAAATAAAAATTGAGCCGTAAAGATGAAAAAGTATAAAATTAAAAATCTTAGCTGCGCTTCGTGCGCTTCCAAAATTGAAGACGGCCTTGCGAAATTGGAAGAAGTAAAGTTTGTCTCCGTTAATTTTGCCAATTCTTCTATTCAAATTGACACTGACAATCTGGATAAAGTTAAAAAGAAGATAAAAGAAATAGAGGCGGAAGTTGAGATAGTGGACGAGGAACGCGAAGAGGAGGAAGAGTTCAATATAAAAGGAGAATTACTTAAAATATTTTCCGTTATTTCCGTCCTTCTGCTCGGAATTGTTTTTAAGGATTCTTTGCACAACACGCCGTATAACATTGCGGAATACGCGGTGTTTGTAACCGTTTATCTCTTTAGCGGGTGGGGCGTTTTGAAGTCGGCGGGAATAAATATAGTGAAAGGACAAGTATTTAACGAGCAATTCCTCATGTCCGTAGCCACGCTTGGGGCGTTTGCAATTCACGAGATGCCCGAAGCAGTAGCCGTTATGGTCTTTTACAATGTAGGCGAGTTTTTCCAAGACCTTGCAGTAAGCCGTTCCCGCAGATCGATTAAAAGTTTGCTGGAAATTCGTCCGGACCATGCAAATCTCTTGGCTAACGGTGAGGTTAAGGAAGTGTCACCCGAAGATGTGCTTGTCGGCGATAAAATACTAATTAAGCCCGGCGAGAAAATACCGTTGGACGGTAAAGTAATTGAAGGGAATTCAATGATAGATACATCTGCTCTCACAGGCGAATCTGTGCCCCGTTCGGTTGAAGAAGGCGAGAGTGTGATGGCGGGAATGATTAACAAATCTAGTACTTTGACTGTGGAAGTGACGAAATTATTCGGGGAATCGTCAATTACCAAAATTTTAGATCTGGTGGAAAACGCAACCACAAAAAAAGCAAAGACGGAGAAGTTTATCACAAAGTTCGCGCGTTATTACACGCCGGCGGTGGTCTTTGGGGCGTTACTTGCCGCCGTCCTTCCTCCTCTTTTGGTCGAAGGGCAGATGTTTTCGGTTTGGATTTACAGAGCTTTGATAATGCTCGTCGTTTCGTGTCCATGCGCGTTAGTTATTAGTATTCCTCTCGGTTATTTCGGCGGAATCGGGGGTGCGTCCCGAAGAGGAATTTTAGTGAAAGGCTCAAATTATTTAGATGCGTTGACGTCGGTTAAAACCGCCGTTTTCGACAAAACCGGAACTCTTACAAAAGGAGAGTTTAAGGTTACTGAAATCATTCCCCGGAACGGGTTCGATAAAGAAGAAGTGTTGAAGTATGCGGCTCATGCAGAAGTAAATTCCAATCATCCCATTGCACAATCAATTATGGAAGCGTACGATGATAATATAGAGTTATCAATAATTAGTAATGTAACGGAGATTGCCGGACAAGGTATTCAAGCCGAAGTTGAAGATAAAATTATAACAGCTGGAAATGACAAACTGCTTCACACTAATAATATTAAGCATGACAAATGTAACGTGGAAGGAACAGTCGTTCACGTTGCCGTGGATTTGAAATATGCCGGCTACATTGTAATTTCCGATACGATAAAAGAAGACGCAGCTATGGCTATTGAAGAATTGAGAAAGCTTGGTGTAGAAAGAATCGTTATGCTGACAGGCGATAATGCTTTTGCCGCACAAACAATTGCCCGTAAACTTAATATTGATGAAGTTTATGCCGAATTGCTTCCGGAAGATAAAGTGAAATTTATTGAAAAATTCATAGTCGAATCGGGTAAAGATGAGAAAGTGGCTTTTGTGGGCGACGGAATAAACGACGCTCCGGTACTTGCCCGCGCCGACGTCGGGATTGCAATGGGCGCTCTCGGCTCCGACGCCGCCGTAGAAACCGCAGACGTTGTTCTGATGAACGATACTCCGTCGAGCGTTCCGACAGCAATTAGAATTGCAAAGAAAACCAGAAGAATTGTATGGCAGAATATTCTTTTTGCATTGGGAATAAAACTTTTGTTTATCGTGCTGGCGTCATTCGGAATAGCGACGATGTGGGAAGCGGTTTTCGGCGATATGGGAGTGGCTTTAATTGCAATACTAAACGCGACGAGAGTATTGAAATCAACAGAATAAATTCCTTTGTTCGTAAGATTACGTTCATTCTGTTTTGATTTGGATTATCTCTTAATATTTGATACTATAGTAGAATGAATTATTTGATATGGAAGCATGGAACTTCACGAAGAAATATAGCAGTTTAAGCATCATCTTCACTACTTAAAGGAGAAATAGAATCAATCCAAAAAGATGATTGACGAGAGAAAGAGTATAAACGACGCTTACGTACAGTTTAATGCTCCCGAAGGCATATTGGATAAGGCCGCGATTGTAAGAAATTCTGCGAAAGGAAATTGAGCTTAAAATTGTAAAAGCTGTTGACGCGTGCCCCGGCAATTACAGCGACGCGGATAAAATTCAATTCGCCAAAAAAGAATTCCCGAATTTAGAGATAGATAAAGCCGCCACTATTATTTCGGATAAGGATAAGATTAAGGCAAGATTAGATAAACTGAATTCGGCGGAAAGAATTTACTATCTAAAAAAATTAATTTGCTTTAAAATATTTGAATATATTGTGTGTTGTCGCTTTCATTATACAGCAATTTTTACAACTTTTGGTGTAGCTTATGTTAAACGATGCAATATTTCAGCAGAAAAATGAACGGGAAAATCAACTTTCATCAAGCTGCATTCTGAGGGAACAGAAGCTAAATATTGAATCCGGCTTTATAAACGTAATAATTGGTCAACGTAGGGCGGGAAAATCATTTTTCTATTTTCATTCATTAAAAAATAATATTTTGGATATGTGAGTTTTGAATATGAACGTTTAACAGAGCTCTCAGACTACGATGAAATTTTAAATGCGATGGATAAAATTTACTCCCATCCTATTATTTTTATACGAGATTCAAAATTTGCCAAAGTGGGAACTATTCACAAGAAAAGAGTAGAAAAACTGTGGGCTTTAGCCCCCATTTATTATTTGTCTATAAATCTTTTCCAACCACACTTTTTTATAAAAGTATCAACCTCGTTCTCATAAGGTATTCTTCTGTGATGCTTATCCTGCTTCTTGATGTAATTCCTCACATTCCCAAGATGACTATCACTTACACTAACAGCCCAATAATCATCCTGCCCGACTATTTCACAAAATCTTGATTATTAAACCAATGAGAGCTTTCTCCTTTAATAAACAGCATTTTTTGCTAATTAAAATATCTTTTGATAGCGATATCAAACAGTGAATATGATCTTCGAATCCGCTTAATGAATCAATTAATATTTCCTTTTCTTTTGCATTTTCGAGGATGTGATAAAATAATTTTTTTACTCACTTCCAAAGGTCTAAATGTTTTTATAAAATTTTTTGTTGAAAATACGAAGTGTATCACCACTCTGACCCAACTCATCAATCCTCCCCGAAGATTGATGATTGTGTAATTAGTATTAAAAAAATAATCTTACAATTTAATAATTACTAATGAAAATGTGGCTATAGCCATTTTTTGTTTCTGCTTCTTACTCTCGTAATTGCCGCCCCATAAATCCGTTCTTCCGATACTTTCCTGAAAGAGAACGTCTCCGGTAAAACATAACTTTTCTTCAGGCAGATAAATAGAGTATTCGCCGGGAGTGTGCCCCGGTGTGAAAATGAATTTCATTTGAGAGCTGCCGATTTTGAGATCGAGAATTTCTTCGATATAAAAATCTGGTTCCGGAGATTCCTCAAATTCCACTCCGTAACTTGCGGCAACTTCCTTCATTAAATCGAGAAGAAATAAATCTTTTTCCGGTGCGTAGAATTTCGGATTAAATTTTTCGCGCACAAATCTGTTGCTCAGTATATGGTCGATATGGCAATGAGTATTAAAAAGGTAACGGAGTTTAATGCCGTTCAATTCGATAAAATCCGTTAATATTTCTTTCTCCTGCCGATTCGAACAGCCCGGGTCAATAATCGCGGCGTCGAGCGTTGATTCGTCCCAGATTACGTATGTATTCTCCGCGAAGGGATTGAATACGAATTTTTTGACCGATATCATTTATTAAAATTTTCTTTGAGTCTTTTTTCCAATTGTCCGGTATAATTCAAAAAATTCGCTCTGGTTTCTTCGATCGAATCGCCGCCGAACTTTTCGAGAAACAATTTTGCCGCGCTCCATGCTGCCATCGATTCGGCAATAACGGCGCATGCCGGCACGGCTACAAAGTCGCTTCTTTCTCTGCGAGCTTTTATGTTCTTCATTTTCGATAAGTCAATCGAACCGATGGGAGACATGAGTGTGGCAATCGGTTTCATTGCAGCTCTTATAATTATCGGCAATCCTGTTGAAATTCCTCCTTCTATTCCCCCGGCATTGTTTGTTTTGCGACTGATCTTTCCTCGTTTCAATACGATCTCGTCGTGCACCGCCGAGCCGTATTCATCTGCCATCTTGAATCCCCTGCCAATTTCAACGCCTTTAACCGCCTGTATCGACATTATAGAATGAGCAAGTTCGGCTTCAAGACGAGTATCGTAATGCACAAAACTTCCGACGCCCGCCGGCATTCCGGTTATTACTACGTAGAAGGTTCCTCCTAACGTATCGCCCTTTTTCTTTGCCAGTTTTATACGTCGTATTATTTTATCTTCATGCTCTTTGTCCAAGACCCTTACGGGACTTTTATCCGAAATCCTGTTCAATTTTTCCGCCGAAAAATTAGAATTTATTTTATTGGCAAAGAATTTATCTATAAAATTTTCTTTCGGATAAATTCCGCCTATACTCTCAACGAAACTTCCGACGTGAATGCCGAACTCGCTCAAAAATTTTCTGGCTACCGAACAGGCTGCCACGCGAGCCGCCGTTTCGCGCGCGCTCGAACGTTCGATCGAATTCCGTATATCGTCGAAATTATATTTCGTTACACCGACCAAATCTGCGTGCCCCGGACGGGGAATCGAAATTTTTTCGATCTGAACGTCGACCGGTTCGGGATTCATTTTATCCGTCCAGTTTTCCCAGTCTTTGTTCCAGATTACCATTGAAATCGGCGAACCGAGAGTTTTGCCATGTCGAATGCCGGACAGTATTTCGGCTTTATCCGTTTCAATTTTCATTCTGAGACCCCGTCCGTAACCAGCCTGACGTCTCTTCAAATGTTCGTTTATATATTCAGGAGAAATTTCGATATTCGAGGGGAATCCGCTAACAACGGTTACAAGAGCTTTTCCGTGGGATTCGCCTGCAGTGACAAAATCAATCATTTAACCAGCCCTGTTTTTTTGATCCGTAAATATAAAAAAAAGCGTCCCAATAATGGACGCTTTTTTCGGTTAAACTGAATTTTATTATTCATCTTCATCAGGAATTTCAAGACCTACAAGGCGGGAATTACCCTGACTGTCGACCAATTTAAGAAGCACGGCTTTACCTTTATTTTCATCGAATATTTCTTCAAGTTCTCCTACGGTTTTAACCGGCTTTCTGTCGGCTTCGGTAATTACCACGCCACGGATGATTCTCTGGTTATAAGCTCTACTGAAGTTTTTAACTTCGGTGACGAGAACGCCGTTATCAACTTTGTACTCTTTCAATTCGTCTTCTGTCATATTTCTGACTGTCATACCCACGTTATCGAATTTAATTTCCTTCTTTTCGATTTTACCTTTCGATTTACCTTTATCCGAAGCCTTAACGTTATCGGACGAATTGTCGTCGTCGCGAGCTTTCAGTTTAACGTACCTTTCGATTTTCTTGCCGTCCCGATAGAGGGTTAATTTAACTTCGTCCCCTGCACGTTTAGAAGCTACATACGACTGCAATTCGCTCGGCACGTTAACTTCTTTATCGTCAATTTTAAGAATAACGTCGCCTTGTTTTATGTCGGCTTTTTCAGCCGCGCCGCCTTTAACAATATCCTGAATAAGCACGCCTTTCGGTTCGTCGAGCCCGATAGCTTTTGCAGTTTGAGCGTCGAGTTCCGAAATTTGAACGCCGATATAACCGCGGCTTACTTTTCCGTTTGCAATCAAATCTCTTGCTACCGCTTTTGCAAGATTAATCGGTATTGCAAATCCGTAACCGATATACCTTTGAGTAATGCCGTCGGTTGCAATCGCGGAATTAACTCCGATAACCGCGCCGTTTAAATCGACCAGAGCTCCTCCGCTGTTGCCCGGATTGATTGCAGCGTCGGTTTGAATGAAATTTTCGATTGCGTACTGGTCCCGGATAATATTAATGTTTCTGCTCTTAGCGCTGATAATTCCGGCTGTAACGGTCGAGGCAAGCGACAGCGGGTTTCCGATTGCCATAACCCACTGACCGACTTTAATATTATCGGAGTCGCCCAGATAAGCCGCCGGTAAATCTTTTGCATTTATTTTGATAACAGCCAAATCAGTCAACGGATCGGTGCCGACAATTTCTGCTTCGAATTCTCTTTTGTCGTGCAATGTAACGGTAACCTGTTTGGCGTCCTCAACGACGTGATTGTTGGTCAGGATATATCCGTCTTCCGAAATAATAATTCCGCTGCCTCCTCCCTGCTGTTCGCGCGGAATGTCGTCTTTGAACGGGAAAAAGAAGTGAAATTCTTCGGGCAGTTTATTTTTTACAGTTGTCACAACGGTTATTTGTACGATTGAAGGGGTTACTTTTTCGGCTGCTGCAATGAATGCGTTATTGAAAGCCGCGGCTTGCGGGTCCAGATTGACTATCGGAGCTTTATCGGCGCCAATCTGAACGTCGGCATAACTGGGACGAACCCACCCGAATCCCGAAACCAAAACGGCTCCGAAAACAATTCCGATTAATATTAGAGAGACAGTACCCAGCAGATTTTTTTTATTCATTTTATTTCCTCCTGTTAAAATATTTTTAGCGACCTGAGTCCCTTGAATTCATCGATATTATATTTTAAAAATTTTTCGAGCAACATTATCAGCGTGTCGAGCTCCCTGTCGCTGTATTTAATATTATTATTTTTTGTGCTTAGACACTGTAGTAAATTGAAAAGTTCCTTTGTAAATCTGAAATGACTCATCCTGTCTTTGCCGCACACTTCGCACATTATTCCCGTGTCGTAATTATAATTAACCTGCATATCGGCTGTCAGCTCCTTGTTGCAAACGGAACAATGAGTAGTCGGGAATTGATAACCGATTTCTTTGATAAAGAAAAGAAAATATTTTGCGAAATAAAATTTCGGATTTTTTTCGGGACTGTTTATCAATTCGAATATCCTGACCGTACCGTCATATAGTTTCGGGTGTGGGTCCAGCTCCGCCGTCAACTGAACTAGCAACTCTATTACAGCGGTGGCATATTTCATCTTTTCGAAATCTTCTTTGATTATCGGAAAATGTTTCAATAAATCCGCGGCGCTGATTAATTGAATGTCCCTGGTTTCCTTTTTATAGATAATAACCTGAATGATATTCATCGTGTCGACAATCATGCCGATTTTCGATTTAGGCGAGCGGGCTCCTTTTACGATGACCGACATTTTCCCAAAATCGCGGGTAAAGAGATGCGCTATTTTACTGGTGTCCCCGTAATTGAGTTTATTGAGCACAACGGCGTCGGTTTTAATAATTTCAGACATTCTCTAAACTGTAAGGATTTCTAAATACGCCCTTTTCCGTAATAATTCCCGTAATCAATTCTGCTGGCGTGACGTCGAATGCGGGACAGTACGCGTCGTAAGCGTCGGATGTAAAACGGCATTCGCCTATTTTAACCAATTCATCTTTACTGCGCAATTCGATTTTAATTTCGTTGCCGTTCCGGCAATGTCTGTCGATAGTAGATGTCGGCGCCGCAATATAAAACGGAATATTATGATGACGCGCAAGGACGGCGAGATTATACGTCCCGATTTTATTAGCCGTATCGCCGTTTACTGCAATCCGGTCGGCTCCGGTAATTATCAGATCGACTTTTTTTTCTTTCATTAAGACCGCCGCCGTTGAATCCGTATTAATAGAAAAAGGGATTCCAAGTTTATCGAGTTCCCACGCTGTGAGTCTGGAGCCCTGAAGCAGAGGGCGGGTTTCGTCCACATGGATGTATTCCACAAAGCCATTAAAATGTGCGTGACGTATGACGTTCAAAGCCGTGCCGCTTCCGCCCGTAGCCAATGCGCCGGTATTGCAATGCGTAAGAACTCTCATTTTCCGGTCGAAAATCGACAAACCGTTGAGCGCAATTTTTTCGCACATTTCGATATCGTCCTGATGAATTTTCCGGGCGGCATCTATTAATTTCGAATAGAGCTGCGAATCGTTTTTATGTTTTTCGAATTCGCTTTTAATCGCATCCAATCCGAAGAACAGATTAACTGCCGTCGGGCGCGTTGCTTTCAAACGTTCGTACGCTTTATTAAATTCTTCCTCGACGTCAACGTTTTTATTTTTTACGGAAAGAGCGAGAGCGTAGGCGGCTGTAACGCCGATAGCCGGAGCGCCTCTGACTTCGAGCCTTTCGATTGCTGTTGCAATCCTTTCGTAATCATCCGTTACGATATATTCTTCTTTTAAGGGAAGTTTTGTCTGATCGATTAATATAATTTTATCGTCTTTGAATTTTACGGCTTCGATTTTTTTCATATCAAAAACTCGAGAGTTCTTTGAATTCGAAATAACGATTCTGGATTTCGAGATAGCTCAGGTCTTCCAATCCTTTAGTGCTGAATTTTTCAACGCAGAAGGACGCCATTACGCTGCCGTAAATTACAGCGCGTTTCAGATTGTCGAAACTCAGGTCGCGATTTTTATGAAGATATCCGGTAAAGCCGCCTGCGAAAGCGTCGCCCGCTCCAGTCGGATCGTTAATATCCTCCATAGGATAAGCGGGAGCTGAAAATATCGAATCGTCTCCGAAAAGCAATGCGCCGTGTTCGCCCTTTTTGATTATTAAATATTTCGGACCCATCTCCGATATAATCTTAGCCGCTTTAATCAAATTAGGCTGTTGGGTTAAAAGTCTCGCTTCCGAATCGTTGATAATCAAAACGTCGACTCTTTTTAATACCTTCAACAAATCATCTTTAGCTCCTTCAATCCAAAAATTCATCGTGTCGCATACTACAAATTTCGGATTGGTTAATTGATCCAGAACTTTGAGCTGCAGCGCCGGAGATATGTTGCCCAGAATAACAAAACTGCTTTTCTTTTTTTGTTCTGGAATAACAGGGTTAAAATGTTCAAACACGTTCAAATGAGTAAAAAGCGAATCCCTCACATTTAAATCGTAATGATATTTACAGCCGTAGCGGAACGTTTTTTCGCCTTCTACTATCTGAAGTCCTTCCAGATCGATATTATGATTTTCGAGCATCCGGACGTGACGCTGTTCGAAATCGTCTCCGACTACGCCTACAATACTTACCGGAGCCGTAAAATAACTTGCAGCCAAAGAAATATAAGTAGTAGAACCGCCCAGAGCGTTTTTAACGCTGTCAAACGGCGTTTCGATATCATCCAGACCGATTGAACCGACAACGAGTAAACTCACAGTTATCACCTTTTTTTGTTTATATAAATATAGGAATCATTTTCGAAATTTTATTTCGAGCAGGTCAAAAAAATGTTTTTGATTCATAAAATAATCTTCAATAATCTTTAGCGATTTGCGCTGACCCTCCCAAGGAAGCATACCGCGCGCTTCGCCGGCATCGGTCCATTTGTATTCGCAATGCTCTTTAGACAATATTATTTCCGCGCCGGCATTAAGCATTGCCGCGAATACAGGTATTAATACAATACTGTCGTTATCGTCCGAATAAAAAGAATTTACGTTCGGAACTGTCCACAACCGCAGGGGGCGCTGCCCTGTTTCTTCATAAATTTCTCTCAATGCTGTTTCGTAAGCCTTTTCGCCTTCTTTTATTTTCCCTGTCACCATCTGCCAAATCGATGGATAGAGTTCGCCTGCGGATCTTTTTAAAAGTAAAAATTCGATTCCTTCTTCTTTTTCCCTGAAGAGATGAACTTCAATCATATTCGATATTATTTTCATAGTATGATCTCAAAAATACGCTCTCGCCTCGGCGCGCATGGAATGAATTACTCTTCGTTTGCCGTAGATGCGAGCTTCGTAATTTACGGTTGTTTGTATATAATTTGTAATTCTGTAATCGAAATACGTTCTGCAAAAATAATTTTTCCCGACGATATTTCCTTTTAGTATTTCGAAAGGAATATTGTTTTCGTTCGTATTGGCGTTTATTTCAATTCTTTCAAATTCAATTCTCAGTCTGCCCAGATTCAAGAATGAATAATTAAATTGAATAGTCTGGGAATTATCGTCGATTATAGTGGGACTCTCGGGATAATAATCCGTGCTTCTGCCTGTTGATATCTTGAAACCCACTTCTACTTTCCGGGCAGGTTTGTACGAAAAGTTTGTCGACAATTCGTCCCTTCGAATATTACGGGAGCGCTTGGTTATGGGAGGCGCGATATAATTATCCGCCTGATTCAAATACTCGGATTGATTGCTCAATTCTTTCAACATTCTGAATCTCAATCTTACCGATCGTTCTTTGAGATATCCTTTTTCAACGCCGTTGCTGTATTGATTCAAACTTTTGCGCTCCAGATAACGCAGCCTTATTGAAAAATCCGAACGGTTTTTAAATAAATCCAGGTCCTGTTGAAAAAATTGAGCGCCGTTTATTGTAGTCGAATCATTAAGGAACTCAGACAGCTTGAACAGATAGATATTTGACCTATTTCTGTCCCTGCTGTTTTCGTCGACCCGCCAGTACGTTTCGGTCGATACGGGTTTAAGATATTTACCGAAAAAGCCGTCTCTGAATTTTGAGAAATCGATTCGTAATCTGACGTTCGATTTCAAATCGATTACGGGGAACCGTTCTTCGGTAGGAACGGTAATCAAAATAAATTCGCCGTCGTAAGAAGTCAATTCGAATTCGCTTTCATCGGCAATACCGTTGTTATTCAAATCCCCCAGATAAATATAATTTCCGTAGCCCGTATTAACTTTAACAAAAACTTTTTCGTATTTGGCAGATTGTTCGGTAGATACCTGATAATAGATATCCCCGCTTACGGCTCTTTCGAAAAAATTAAATCTGTTTTTGGAAAGCAAAAGAAACGTCTCGCTGTTCGTAAAACCCTCGGCTAAAAATTCGTCCGTATATTTTTTATTGCGAAGACTTAAGTTCAACGACGAATTTAGAAAAGACGCCCCGTTATATTCGAGGGTCAATTGTTTGATATCCGCTTCGGATTGTTTGATCAATCGATTATTGCGTGCGGCAAATTCTTCTCTTACCGAATAACCTCCTTTTATATTAAATGCGCCGGAGATAAATTCGATAAACGGCGCCGCTTCTCTGTATTCATAACTGCTGTTAATCAGACTGTCGGAAACCTGTTCTTCTTTTTTTTCGAAGAGAAGATCGATGCCCGGTCGAAAATTATAAATCTTATAAAATGCGTTCCCGTTCTGGCGATTCCACATGGAATTGAGCGAACCGTTTCGGGACGAAACGTAATCCAGAGTGTAATCGATAGTGTAATTTTTTTCGTCGGTGATAATAGCGTTGCCGAAAAAGCGGTTCGATTTGAAATTGTTTCCCTGTTTCAAGAAACCGTAACTCGAATTAAGCGTGATTTTTTCTCCCGGTTTATAAACAATTCCCGCTTCTCTTAAAAGTTGATTCCCTTTTTGAGTCGATTCGAGATTATAATACCTGTTGAATTCCACATCGTTTATTCTGTCGAGCGTTGTATAGCGGTTGTCGATAAATCTCTCTTTAAAACTCAGTCCAATATTTCCCAAATTTATGTCGTAAAGTTTGAAATCCCTCGGTTTAATTTCGAGTTCCACAAGTCGGGCGTATCCGTAGTTGTCGTTATCGTCGAGCGAAGAAAATCTGTTTTGGTCGTAACTGCTGCCGGAGAGTTCCAGTTTAAGATTTATGCCCATTCCAAGGTCCGATACAGCCGACAAAACCGTTACCTGCTTTAATTCGGGAAGCGGTAAATAAATCAACGGCATATAATTGCCTTTGCCGGGACCCGCATACCGGTAATTGCCCAACCCCCTTTTAACATAATCTCCTTTCGCTTCGCCGACATAGCTGAAACTCACGTTATATAACGACGAATCGCCTCCCGGCGCGTAGAAATAATATTCAAAAAGTTCGCCGTTAATGACCGTATCTCTTTTGGCATAAATACCTTTGACGTTGCCCGCCGAATCGGTTTCCGCCAATCGAACGCCGCTTTTGTATGCATTGACTCGGGAATCGCCGGCATTTCTTAATATATTCAGGTCGTCGTCCGTCAAAGAAAGTTCAACGGGGCTGTCCTGATTGTCCGCCTCTCTGTAATATGAAATTCCGACGGCAAGCCTGTCATCGAACGCTTTCGAATTTATATTTACTCCCATAAAATTGCGGGAATAATTCAGATCGGTATATTCGTAATCGACATGGATTCTGCTTGCGGAAGTAATAATTCTTTTCGGAGTGAATGTAATGGTTGCATTCGAATAATCGATTATATAATCGTAATTTTCGCCTCGAGCCATTTCGATTCCGTCGAGAAATACTTTTTCGCTGCCAGCTATAATTATAACATTCCGTTCGTTATTCTGACCTGTAAGCCGGTACGGTCCCTGATCTCCGTCCGAACCGAAAAAATCAAGAGAGTTGAATTTACCCCGCGCTCCTGCAATAACCAGATTTCCTTTAACTGTCCCGTCGTCGGAGCGGATTTCGGTTTTGAATCCCTGTAATTTTTTTGTCACCCTTGAAAATTGGGAAGAATTATCGATGAAATCGATATCTCCGAAAGTTCCGGTAAAATTACGATGCCTCAGCTCGATGAACACTTTGTCGATTTCATCGAGCGTTTGAGTATTTCCTTCGGGTTGAATAGGAGTGCTTTCATCGGTAAGAGCTGCTATTAATTCCAGATCGTCGGACAATTTTCCGCTTAACTGCAGTCTGAGCCCGCTGTTCAATGTAAAGTCCCTGTTGGTGCCGATTGTAAAGCCTCTTATAATCGATCCGCTCTTGTTGATCTCCCTTCCGAAAATCGATTCCGCCGACAATGTTTTGGATAAAGGCTCTACTGCAATTAATGTGTCTTTCGCGCTATCGTCGTATTTGAAAACCGGAGTTTGGCGGCGATATTCTTTTTTCAAAGAAACCGCCGTCGAGGAATAACGAATTATTAATGTATCCCCGATATTATAACGCGTAATATCGTTAAGTTTGAACTCGCCTTTTCTGTAAGAAATCGTATATTCGTTTTTATCGAGCGGCTTGCCGTTAATTAAAATTAATTCGGAAAACGGAATTATATTAAGCGAAGAGATTTTGTAATTGTTTTTTAAACTGACCCGGAATGTATCCGATACCGTTGCCGATTGCGCGTAGAGATTCCACCCGCTCAGAAGCAACGGCAAAAGTGCGATAAGTTTTTTCGGTAATCTTAATTTCATGACAAGGTAAAGACAAACGATATCACCTCGTGATTATTCGTAGCGAAGCGCTTCTATCGGGTCGAGATTGGCTGCCTTCATAGCAGGATAAACTCCGAAGACAACGCCGACGACGGTTGTAATAATCAGACCGATTACAATCCAGTCGATCGGAAGTATAAGCGAAACGCTCAAATAGAGAGCTACAATGTTTCCGCCTATCAAACCGAGCGCAATTCCGATCAAACCGCCGAACCAGCTGAGAGCGACTGCTTCTATAACAAATTGCGTTAGAATATTCTTTTTCTGCGCTCCCACGGCTTTACGGATTCCGATTTCCTTCGTTCTTTCGGTAACGCTTACAAGCATAATATTCATAATACCGACTCCCGCCGCAATCAACGCAATAAACGCTATAACTGCCGCGCCTAACCGGAAATATTTTGTCAATTCGTTGAACTGTTCCGTCAACTGATCGTTTGTGACAATTTCAAAATCATTATCCTCACCGGGAGCTACTCCGCGTATTAACCTGAGAGCTCCGATTACTTCATCCATCGTTTCCTGAATCAAATCTTTGCTCGGAGCCATTATAAGAAACGACGCCGACCTTTCCCGTCCGAAATATTTCTGAAAAACAGGCAGCGGAATACATACGAAATTATCCTGCGACTGCCCGAGCACAGTGCCGCGTTTTGCAAACGTACCGATAACTTCGAATTCGAATTTATCGACCCGTATAGTTTGTCCGACCGGACTTATATTCTTGAACAACTTATCAACAACGTCGTGCCCGAGCACCGCCACCGGACGGCTCAATTCAACATCGGCATTGGTATACATTCTGCCGTCTTCCATTTCAAGATCGAGCGCAACAAAATAATCGACGTTAGTGCCGGCTACATAAACAGTAGGATTGGTCTTTTCGTTACGAAAACGGACAACCCTTCCTGTAGCGTTAAGCACAATGCCAACCGCTGCGGGTAGTTCCGTCATTTCCCTCAGTTTTTCGCCTTCATAAGGAGTTAAATCTTTTCTGTTTCTGTATTGTCTTCTCGCATGAGGACCTCCCGCCTGAAAAGCGGGATATTTCTGGACAAAAAAGTTATTGGCGCCGATTTCATTAAATGCGTCGACAATATTCTGCTGAATTGCGCTGATTGCCGTCATAACGATTATAATCGAAAACAGTCCGATTGCAATTCCCAGAAGAGTTAAAAAAGATCTGAGTTTGCTTCCGATGATCGATTGATACGCCAGTTTAATGCTTTCCAGTATAAGCATTATTCATACCTCAACGAATCGACAGGATTCAAACGCGAAGCCTTCCATGCAGGCACAAATCCGGAAATAATACCGACCAGCGCCGAAATCAAAAGCGAAATAAATACAATATGAATAGGAAGAGATGTCGGTAAAAATTGATTAATCACGAGACTCAGCGGATATGAAAGAATAATTCCGATAATTCCTCCGATCATACAAATTACAGCCGCTTCGGTTAAAAACTGCAACAGAATCGACCATGTTCTTGCGCCGATAGCTTTTCGAATTCCGATCTCCTTAGTCCTTTCGGTTACCGACACAAACATTATGTTCATAATACCGATTGCCCCGACGAAAAGGGAAAGAGCCGTAATAACAATACCGGCTATTGCGACAACACCGACCGTCTGGTCGTACATTTGTTTGAAAGCTTCCTGTTGATTGATGGCAAAATCTTCCGGTTTACCCGGAGGGACTTTACGGATTACGCGCATTGCGGCTATAATTTCTTCTTTGGCGTCTTCAAGTCTCTCTACGTTACCGATTTTAATGTCGATTCGCATTCGATTGCGCGCTTGTCCGACGGCGGCTTCAAACGCTTTGAATGGAATTATTACCTGTCCGTCCAAACTGAAGGCTCCCAGAAAACCGCTTCCCTGTTTTTCAATTATTCCGATAACTTTAAACGGTATATTATTAATACGGATTTCTCTTCCGATAGGACTTATGTCGGGAAATAATTCGTTCTGAATATCTTTGCCGATAATACAAACGCGCCGCCCGGCTTTAGCCTCCCATTCGTTCATAAATCTGCCTTCCTCCAGAATAATCTGACTGGTACGGGCATATTCCTGCGTGGTGCCGATTATCATAGCGGATTCAACGGTTCTGTTTTTTCTTTTTACGGAGGCGCCGAAAGTTCTCTTTGTGGGAGCCATTGCTTCGTAATTTTTTAGTACGGTTCTGAGTTTTTCGTACTGTTCGTAAGTGATGTCTTTGCGGTTCCTGTAGAGGCGCCAGTCGTTCATGGCAAACCAGGGGAATTTATCGACATATAAAACGTCGCTTCCGAACGACGAAATCGAACTCATGAAGGCTTCCCTCAATCCCACAATAGCAGTCGACATTGTCGTTACAGCTACAATTCCGATTATAATACCGAGGGTTGTCAATACGGAACGCATTTTATTTGCCCGAATTGCCCTCAATGAAATTAACAGAATTTCTTTAAACTCTATAAAGAATCTTTTCATATGCCGGTTGATTTATCGGTATTAATATAAAAGTTTAATTTTAATAAAAAAAATAAATTGTAGAATTACGTTCTATCGATTGAACAGACAGGAAATAAAAATAGTTTAAAAATTCCGCAGTTTTCTGCGTAATTTTGCTCCTTACATAATGCCCTCTTAAAGTCAACTTAATTTATCTGTGTACCGTTAATTTTAACGTTTTTCAAAATAAGATTAATCGTATTCGAAATCGAATTTTCTTTTTCCACACCTTTAAAATCGCAGTTGATAATTTCTACATTCTCAATCGGCGATTCTTTCAGTCCCAAAAACTCCAGTGCGTATTCGCTCTTTTGGCTGGTAACATTTTCAACACGTATGTTTCTGAATTTAGGCGGAAATTCGCGCGGTCCGATTTCTTTCGGATCGTAAAACATATTCAACCGGACGATTGCATTGCTTACCTCGCCCACTTCGATATTTCTCACGTAAATATGTTCAACCACTCCGCCGCGAATTGTATTTGATTTAATTCTCAGCATCCTGTCGAGATTCGGGCTGTCCATTTTACACTCTTCCGCAAACACAAAACTGCAGCCGCCGGAAATTTCGCTTCCGATCACAACTCCGCCGTGCCCGTCTTTCATAGTGCAATTTCGAATAATAATATTTTCACTCGGAGCGTTAATTCTCCTGCCATCGTTGTTTCTGCCAGATTTAATTGCTATACAATCGTCGCCGTTATCGAAATAACATCCTTCGATCAAAACGTTTTTGCACGATTCCGGGTCGCATCCGTCGTTGTTGGGACCGTGACCGATTGTTTTAACGTTGCGGATAATGATATTTTCGGAAAGCGCCGGGTGCAAAAACCACATTGGCGAATTTTTGAAAGTTACTCCTTCAATCAGAATATTCTTTGAACTATAGAATTGAACAAAATTTGGACGCAGATAATGTCCTTCGCCAAAGATGCGTTTTTCGACGGGAACATTATTATTATTCATTTCAAAAAGTCGAGGTCTGCTGTTCGGGTTATTTTGAGTTTCATCGTCTTCCGGATTTTTTCTGCCTTTCCATTTCCACCAATTTTCGTCGGAAGCCATACCGTCAAAAATACCTTCGCCCGTTATCGCCACATTTTCCACTTCGTAACCGTAGATCAAAGGCGAATAGTTATAACATTCCACGCCTTCCCAACGAGTAAAAACAACGGGCAAATAATCTTTTGGATTTGTACTGAATAACACAACCGCATTTTTCTCCAGATGCAGATTAATATTGCTCTTAAAATGAATAGGACCGTTGCATTTATAAACGCCTTCGGGAATTATAATTTTGCCGCCGCCCGATTTGCTGCATTCTTCGATTGCTTTGTCGAGCGCGGGTTTAATATTTTCGGATAACGAAGCTTTACCGGCGTAATCCGTAATTTTGAAAACTCTTCCCGGTATTTCAGGTTCATGAATATGCTTTAGTATTTCATCGGCTTTTTTCCAGGGGTCGTTTAAAGTCTGCGAACCGATAAAAAGCGGCAAAAAAAATACAAAAATGCCTATGTAAAATTTCATACATTTCATAAAGATCTCTAACTATTGATTATGAAATTATTTTTCGTTACAGCTGATACAAGTGCCTCTCAGTATTAATTCCGACTCGACGGTTATCTTTTTCGAAGTTTCGTCGGTTTTTTTGTCGATTAAGTCGAAAATCAGGTTCATGGCATTTTCAGCGATTAATTTTGTAGGTTGGTCAACGCAGCTAAGCGGCGGCGACAAAAATTTTTGAATCCGCGCATTTCCGAAACAAATGACGTCGATGTCGTCAGGTATTTTGTAGCCGACTTCATTTGCAGCCATATAAACGCCCAGCGCAACAGGATAAGTAACCGTAAAAATCAATTTAGGCAGATTATTTTTGAGATATAATTCCATAAACGATCTGTAACCGTATTCCTCGCCAAAGCCTCCTTCAATCACCCAATCGGGATTAATTTCGACGCCATACTTATTCATCGCATCCTGAAAGCCCATTAAACGCTCCCTGCCGATATTAATATCCGTATAACCGGCAAAGTGCCCGATTTTACGGTAGCCCAATTTAATGGCGTGTTCAATGGCTTTGAAAGCGCCTCCTCTGTCGTTTACCACAACGGAATAAATATTTTCCATTTCGGGGATACGGTCGATAAAAACAATCGGTACGTTTCTGTTTTTTACGAGTTCGAAAATTTCATAGTTCTTCGTTTCCTGAGTTATCGAAACGATTATTCCGTCGACTTTCATCGAAAGGAGCGTTTGAATCTGTCGTTTTTCAATTTCCGCGTTTTCCTGAGAAACGGTCAAAATTATGTCGTAATTTTTTGAAAACGCCAATTGATAAACGTGCTCTATAATCGAACCGAAGAAAAAGTGAGCAATTTTGGGAACGACAAGACCGATAGTGTTCGATTTGCGGGCAGAAAGATTGCGAGCCATAATATTCGGAATATACCCGAGCTGTTCCGCAGTTTGTTTAACAAGGTTAGTGGTTTCGGGTGAAATATCGGGGTGATTTCTGAGAGCCTTAGAAACCGTAACCGTAGAAACATTGAGTTTCTTGGCAATATCGCTGAGTGTAACGGCTTTGTTTTTCAATTCTTCAGACCAATTTTATTCGGAAAAATAACAAAATATAAATAAAAACGGGACTGCAATTTTGCAGTCCCGCCGGTAATAAATTACTTCAGAAGAATCATTTTCTTAGTAAGAACGAGATCGCTCGATTTCAACTGATAGAAATAGATACCCGATGCGACAGAATTTCCGTAATTGTCTTTGCCGTTCCAGGTAATTGTGTGCGTACCAGCTGATTGTAATTCGTTATTGACCAATTTAGCTAATTCCTGACCGAGCGAATTGTAAACAGTAATCGTAACATTCGAAGCCTTCGGCAATTGATAACGAATATTCGTAGTCGGGTTAAACGGATTCGGGTAATTTTGTTCGAGTACGAATTCGTTTTTGATTACCGGTTCGTCAGCCACGCCTACAGTTCCGCCTTTCGACCAGAGTTCTTTCAATTCGGGGAACCAGTTAAGATCGCCTGCAGGGAAGCCTTTAGCAGCTCCGGTATATGCCGGAGAGGAAGTCGAATACGACGCGTCAAATTCATTGACATAATACGTCAACGGACGTCTGTCCATATCCTGCGTTGCAGGATCCCAATAATCATTCGGCGTGTCTTTCGTCTTATTGGCTACCGTTACATAATATTCCATCATCCCTAACATCAAATCCGGCACGTTTGTCAATCCGGGATCGCTTATCATCGTAAAGGCATCGGCTGCTTTCGAACCCAATGCCGATTTTATGTAATTCGACAACGGTTCGCCTACGTCAATTTCAGGATATTTATCGAAGAACGACTGTCCCTCTGCGGTTACCGCATAATAGTTATGGTCTACTACCCATTGGGTCGTATCGTTCGGAGCGGCAAATATCCATGCCATACGGTTATTTCCATTGGCATACTGCTCGCCCGTGTTTGCCCATTCTGCCGTCCTCGTGGCATCCGTCGAGTCCTCGCCTGCGGCAAATGCATCGACAAACAAGTTATTCGTTATCACTATCTCGTCGCCTACGTTACCCAACGACAATAATCCGTGAAAGCCCATGCCGTTGACAAACGTATTATGATCAAACAATCCGTAACCGATATTGCCCGTTCCAGCCAGCGGATTGCTGAAATTATAGTGACGGATCGGACGGTCAATATAATTTACAAACGTATTGTTTATCAATATCAACGAATCGCACGTCGAGGCTCGTAAATCGATGCCTTTGCCGGCTCCGAAATTCGATACCGACAACGCGCCTAAATTTGCAAATATACAGACCTCTACTCGTATAGTTTTTGTAGAAGCTTCTGTTCTTAATACCTGCCCCGATACGTTCGAGAATATACAATTCTTTAGTGTGATCGAAGCTCCTTCTCCATCTGTCCTCAAAAATGTTCCGCCTACGGTATACAATTGATCAAATACGCCGTTTGCCGGATCGTCGGCAGGTTCATAATATCCCGTTATTGCTATATCCTCTAATATTATATCTCCGCCTCTTGTCCTCAATAAATATCCCGGAGGATTCTGTGGATTGTCGCCCGTACCGGTGGGATATTGATATATTATCGCTTTCTGACCATTGGACGACCGCATACGGAACGTATACTCCTTCTCCACATAAAATGATTCCGTATTATAATAAATCTTCCCCCCCTCTAATTCGTATACTCTGCCTTCGGGTATTCCGCCGTTTGCTGTCGTATCGGCGCGTATCTGCGCTATCAAATACGACTCCGGAGTGCCGTCAAACGGCTTCAAACGGAGTACGTTTTGCGGGTAGGCGTACCCGGCAAGAAATATCAGCAGCAGAAAAAGACTCAGTTGCTTTTTGGTTATCATGTTGCCTCCTATTATTATTGATAATTACTGAGTTAGACCTCAGTTAAATTTATAATTATAATTCCAACCAGACGCCGGCTTCCACAGTTATACCGTAACGTTCCGCCGAGCGGGGTATTTTGTAGCCGTCTTCTCTGTTTTCGAGTAAGTTTTCTTCTTTAATATTTGTCAAATTATTGATATTGCACAGTACGGTTATGTTATCCGTAATTTTTTGTTTTAAAACAAGATCGAGACGAGTAAATGCGCCTACTATTCTGTCGGAACGTCCGCTGGGCGAATAAGTTCTGTAATACTCCGATTGATGGAAGAGCGACAAACGTCCTGAGAAGCCGCCTATATCGTAACCGATCGAAATGTTGCCGAAGAATTCGGGTTGATTTTCCAAACGTTGTTTGTATGATTTTACAACCACTTCGTATTTAGGCAAAGGAATTCCAAGTAGCGGATCTGTTACATAAATAGTATCCCGTTCGGAACCAATCAATGAAGTTTCAGATCGTACCAACGAAAAGTTGTAGCTAAGAACAAAGTTCTTAAGCCATCCCGGCAGCCACGTAAAATTAATCTGGTGATCGACTTCGAATCCCCATACTTTGGAATTATCGGGGGAATTATACGGGACGTACAAATCGTAATTACCTCTGTGAGGCGAGCTCCAGTTGAGTCCCAGAGCGTGAATTAACGTATCGCCTACAGTCGAGATACCGTTCAGCATGTGATACATATCTTCTATTTGCTTGTAAAACGCCGACACAGAGAAAAGCCCTATTCTGTTGCCGTAGAAAGAAGTGTTGATTTCGAAGTTCCAAGCCTTGGCAGTTTTGAGCAACGGATTTCCGAGAATCAGTATTCTGTCTCCGCCAGTCGTGGATTCTCTCCATGCAAAGTAAGACAATAGCCTCATGTTAAAATCGGGACGTGCTAAAGCGCGATAAGCCGCAAGCCTAACGTTCATAAAATCGGTAACGGCTATATTTAATTGCAAGTTGGGAAGAACTATTGTCTCTTTATACGTGGAACTGGTATCTCTGGTAGAACCGACGGGAATCGGGAAACCGCCAATCTGACGCGGCGAATATTTGTTTGAATAGTCATGGCTTTCGTGCTCAATTCTCGCTCCTAAAATCACTGTGATAGCCCTTCCGATTTTAAGAGTATTCATTGCATAACCGGAAGTAACGGTTTCCGTAATATCGTATGTATTTGCCTCGGACGAAGGATCGTTATGATATTCGGGATTTGTACCCGCCTGATTAATTCCGTTCTTGTTGAGCGCATACCATTCTCTGAGCTTATCCCTGTTGATTAAAGGATTCATATTAAAATCGTCGAGAATAATTTTCGAATTTGGAGACGGGTCGAGAAAATCGTTGAACGATATAGTTCCGATGTTCGGATTTTCCAGATAGCTTCGGTAAAAATCTTCGAAATAAGTTCCCGTAAAATCCTTCGGAACAATAGAACCGTCTTCCAATTTTTCGTACGCGCGCCAGTAACCGAGATAATAAGGCGAATAGATTCTCGAATTTACATTCGTTCTGTTTTTGGAGCGGTATTTGGCGCCCGCCTTAAAAGTTCCGGTAACAGATTTCGTTATGGTATAATCCCTGGTTAAATCCAGAAAAGCCGTTATTTCTTTTTCGGCGTTATCCTGAGTATAATAATATGCCTCGCTGAGCGTTGCAGCCCGGAAGTTATTGTAAGCATAATTTGTAAGCGCTTCGGGATTTTCTTTAATAATCGGGGGGCTCATCATACCCGACAAACCGCCGCTCGAAGGCTCTACAAACCGGAGCTCATAATCATAAGGATAATAAGCTTTGGAACGCGCAACGAAAGTCCTCAATTCGTATTTAAACCGAACAAATTATTTTCGCCTGTTAATGCGCTGCTGAAAATGTCAATAGTTTGTTCCCTGTCTCTGAATATGTATGCTACTGAAGCTTCCGTAACGGGATAATTTCGCGAATGAACGAGATAATCTCTCGTAGTAGTACTGAATGTAGTATTTAATTTAATATTTCCTTCGTCGGGCGTATTAATGTCGAGAATAAGTCCTGCGCCTTTTCTGTATCTGATTTCATCCGTAAATTCCAATTCGAGGTCGCCGATAAAATAATCCGACTGGTTTTCGCCCGTAGTTGAATAACTGATGTCGATTCTTTCGTTGCTTCGGATTTTTCTTTCGATATTACCGTTTACCTGCACGCCCAGTAAATTGTCGAAAAATCGTTCTCCGTACTTAAGACTGAAATCATACTGGCCGAACGAATCCATAATTCCGTTATAGCCTCCTTTCGAAACAAAGCGGAGGTCTCTTACCTCAGGAGCTTTTTTGGTAACGAGGTTAATGCTGCCCGCAATAGCGTCCGCGTCTTTATCGGGAGTTAAGGCTTTATAAAGCTCGATACCAGCCAGTGAACTTTGCGATATGGTACTCAGGTCGAGCCCGCGTTCGAGAGCGTCGGTAGCCGGCAGTCTTACTCCGTCGACCGTAACGCTCAAATACTTACCCGACAGACCGCGAAGAATAACTTTGTTAGCTTCTCCTCCGGAACGAATCAAAGAAACGCCCGGCAGTCTTCCGATCGATTCAGCCGCATTAGCGTCGGGCAATTCCTGAATTTTTTCTTCCGAGACAACATTTACGATCGTATTCGAAGAAAGCTGTTGGTTGATTGCCGCTACCTGTCCTACAGCCTGAGCGGTAATAGTTATTTCGGTACCTTCAATTACGTCCGCCACAAGGGGCACATCGAGTACAAGAGTTCTATTGTTTTGAATAGTAACTTGCAGAATTTTCGGTTTGTAACCCACATAAGAGATTTTAACATCGTAAGTGCCTGCTGGAATTCTCGAAATATGATATTCCCCTTCAATATTTGTGGCGCTTCCGAGAGAAGTTCCCATCAAAAATACGTTTGCGCCAATTAAAGGCTCGGCTGTAGCCGAATCGGTGACAACCCCCTTCAAATTACCCTGCCCATATAAATTAACAGCGAGAAAAAAAATTATAATTAAGCGGTTAAATAATTTCATGGGTACCTCATTTAATAGATTTTTTGACTGTTTAAGTTAATGTTTACTTAATTGCTTACTTAAATTCTCCAAAAAAAATTTTAATGTTAAGTAAAAATTGACTTCTCTTAAATATTTAATTATCTCAATTTTATTTTGCGAGGCGTGATTTTGTGTTAATATTACACTTTTGAATATGACTGCCCCGCCCGATATGAAGCAACAAACTAATCAGTCGGGACAGTCATTCTCATCATAATTATTTTATCAATCTGAGCATTAATACGTCATGCGACCGAACTACTGCTTTCAACGGCTCGTCTGTCGTACCTATAAATTCGTGTTTCCATATATCTCTAAGCCTATATCTGTTATTTTGAGTATCGAGCGTTCTGTTGAACAATTCATCTATCACTTTTTCGTTTTGCCAGTCGAATACAATTTCTTTATCCGCGTCATTCCGGTTCAAAATGCAGAACGCCCATTCGTCGTTTACAAGGGGTTTGAACCAGACTTCAACGCTGTCCTCCGACGAATATTTAAAACCCTGAATACCGAGCGAATCCTGGTCGATTGCAATGGCTTCTTTATTTGTGAGTATTTCGAGTGTTTCTTTCGACATGTTTCTGATATCGTTGCCGGCTATTAAAGGAGCCGCAAGCATACACCACATAGAAAAGTGAGCCCGGTCTTCATTAACGCTCATACCGTTGCCGACTTCAAGCATATCGGGATCGTTCCAGTGCCCGGGACCCGCATACTGCCTCAATCCTTCCTGCATATCGAGAATATACGTTACTCCCCACGATTTCCATGTTCCGTGATCCACAAAGCAATCGAAACAATCGGTTATATCTCCGGTTGTACGCCAGAGATGTCCAACGTCTTTGCCCCATTCCCACGGTTGATTGTCGCCCCATTCGCAAATACTCAGCACCATTGGTCTGCCTGCGGCGCGTATAGCGTCGCGTATTGTCATATAAGCTCCTTCGGCGCAGAGTCCTTCCGTATTGCACCAATCATATTTCAAATAATCGATACCCCACTTTGCGTAAGTGAGAGCGTCCTGGTATTCATAACCTCTGCTGCCGGGTCTGCCCCCGCATGTTTTATAACCGGCGCACGAGTAGATGCCGATTTTTAATCCTTTCGAATGAATATAATCCGCAAGGGCTTTCATTCCGGATGGAAATCTTTCCGGATCCGGATGAATAAATCCGAGACTGTCCCTTTCGCCGTGCCAGCAGTCGTCCAGATTAACATAAAGATAACCGGCGTCTTTCATCCCCGATTCAACTATAGCGTCCGCTATTTCTTTAATAAGTGCTTCGTCAATATCGCATGCAAACTTGTTCCAGCTGTTCCAGCCCATCGGAGGCGTAAGCGCGAGCCCCTCGTATTTTTGAGCCGTTATATCTCCCCCGATAAAGAAAAAGAATGCCGCAAGCGCTATCGAAAATACTTTTTTCAGATTATCCATTAATCGCTCCTCTTTTGTTTATTTTATGTAGACTTCCATCAAACAATTTTTGCAATCGAATTTCAGTTCGAATTTGCCGTTCCTGTTTTTCAGGTAATATATTTTCGAATTATTATTAGTCGTTTTCTTGCAAATTCCGATTTCTTCCAGAATGCAGTATCGGGACGTCATCAAAGGTTTATTTTGAAATTCTTCCGAGTAATCCAATCCGCGCTCAATCTTTTCGACTCCGCATTTTATATAGAAATTTTCCGTCAGCCGATTAACTACATTTTCTCTGTAATCAATTTCTTTCTTATAATAATTTGTGTATCGCGGCTTAAAAAAAGAGCTGCGTTTTTTCCGGTGATGTTCGATTCTCAATTTTGTCAGTTCCTTCAGCGTTTCTCTTCTGAACCGGTTGATTTGCGAAATTGCAAGGAAGGATATCTTCCCTTCGGCGATATTAACCTGCGTTGCGTTGTAGATTGTATTGCCGGTTTTGGAAAACTGTTTTTTCAACAATCCGATAAATTCGGTTTCTTTAACGGGCTGCGTGAATTCAATTTCGAATTTCTTAACAGCTGCAATGCCGTCACCGCATTCCGCTTTAATCGTAATTGAACGGGCGTCGAAAGAGATATAAAAAGAAACGTCAATTTTTCGATCGGTTTCTATTTCGAGTTGCTTTTCGAATAATCTGTCGTAATTTCTATATATGCCGGTATTCTTAGGAACGACAAAATTGCCATCGTAAAAAATAGAATCGTTTGCAATTTTGTTTACATAAAAGCCGTTCAAATTTCCCTCGTTGTCAAAATAGCAGAGCCCGTCTCCGGTATGAACGTCATTATTATTAAGTCTGATGAAACCTTTTCCGGATTCAATAACTTTTCCGATTAATTCCCCTGTCGACTTAGGCGTGTTAAACGAAGCCAATCGATCGGCCTTACCGTTTAGAAAAAAACTTGTAAAACCGCGATTGAACGATTTTTCGGGGGCGGGTATAAAATCGATTAAAGATTTTCCGGAAGACGCCCTTTCGATTTCGTCCGAATTATCAATTATTTCATCGAGCCGGTTCCGATAAAAAGCAGTAATGTTTTTAACATAATTTACGTCCTTGAGTCTTCCCTCAATTTTAAAAGAAGAAATTCCCGCGTCGATTAAATCCTTCAAATAATCCGACAAATTCAGGTCTTTCAGAGACAGCGGGTATCTGTTTTTTATAATCGGATTTTCATTTTCATCCAGAAGGTCGAAAGCCATGCGGCAGAATTGAGCGCACTCGCCCCTGTTGCCGCTGCGATTAAAAAGCGCTTTGCTTATATAGCATTTTCCGCTGAAACTTACGCAGAGGGCTCCGTGAACAAAGAATTCGAGCTCCGCACGGGTTGACAGGCTTATTTCTTTAATCTGTTGCAGCGAAAGTTCACGCGCGAGAATAATTCGATCGACTCCGATACTGTCGATAAATCGAATTCTTTCGGGATGGTAATTATCCGTTTGAGTCGACGCAATTAATTTAACCGGAGGGAGATCCATTTCCAGCAAACCGAAATCCTGAAAAATGATTCCGTCGATTCCCGCCTCATACAAATCGAAAATTAAACTGCGAACCTCTTCGATTTCGTGGTCATAAAAAAGTGTGTTAACTGCGGCATAAACATTAACTCCGAACGGATGAGCATAGTCGGTTAAAAGCTTAATGTCTTCAATCGAATTGCCGGCAGCTTTGCGCGCTCCGAATTTAGGAGCGCCAATATAAACGGCGTCGGCGCCGCAATCGATAGCCGCCATTCCGATTTCCGCGTTTCCCGCGGGCGCCAGCAGTTCGATTTTCTTTTTCATATCATCTTTTTTCTTTTTGCTTCGGCAAGACTTGATACCGTTACATTGAGATTTTCAAGAAGTCCGTCTTTTAATGAATAGATAATGCCGTGCACGCTCAGTTTTTTCTTTTCCCTCCATGCGTTTTGAATAATCGACGTACCGCATAAATTTCTTACCTGTTCTACAACGTTTAATCGACACATCATATCGAAACGCTCGTTAGGGTTGTTTATTTTTTGTAATTTATCCCTGTTGAATCGATAAACATCTTTTATGTGTCTGAGCCAATTGTCGATAAGACCGTGTTCTTTCGATTCCATTGCCGCTTTCACTCCTCCGCAGCCGTAATGTCCGCAAACGAGTATATGCTCCACATTCAACACTTCAACTGCGAACTGAATAACCGAAAGGCAATTCAAATCCGTGTGAATAACCATATTTGCAATGTTGCGATGCACGAATACTTCGCCCGGCATTAAACCGATAATTTGATTGGCGGGAACCCGGCTGTCCGAGCAGCCGATCCATAAATATTTCGGTTTCTGCTGGCGCGACAATTTCTTAAAAAATTCCGGGTCTTCGTTTTTTATAGACTGAGCCCATTTTCTATTTTTATTAAAAAGTTCCTTTAATTCCCGATTCACAATTCCTCCTTATCATTAAGGATTAACAAAAGAATTTATTTCTGAATTCTCTATTGCTTTAATCAATCGCGGATATAAAAGCAGTCTTTTGATGCTGCCTCAAATAAAATTCATGAAAAAGCTCGAACTACATTTAACAATCAAAACAAACGGAGTCATTTTATTAAGAGGTTATTCAACCTTTAAAACTAAACGCGGAATTGCCGATCCGTCTAAGAAATTATTAATTAATTCAGAATATCAATTACTTGGAAAGAAAATTTAATCGTAAAATATTATTTTTACAAATTGGTATATGATTTTTAACTATGCACGGATCATCAAGCTTTTTAATGATTCTAATAATTGCATATACCTTAAAAGCCGCTACAGATTCAGAATAAGATTTATATTTGCATAACATAAAAAATGAGGTGAAAACTGGACAATCCCAATAAAATAAAATTAGGCATCATCGGAGGCGGACAGCTCTCTAGAATGATGGCGTTCGAAGCGCAGAAAATGGGCATTTATGTCGAAACTCTCGATCCCGACCCTAAATGTCCGGCTTCCTACGTTGTTAACAGTCTAATCATATCTGATTTTTATAATGAAGAACATCTTACCCGAATCTTTAACAATAACGATTATATTACTTATGACATTGAACATATCAACACAGACGTATTAAAAAGGCTTTATGATAAGGAACCAAAAATATTCCCTTCTCCTTACATATTGGAACAGATCCAGGACAAACTAATACAGAAAAAAATATTCGAAAAGGCAAATGTGCCTGCTCCCGCATATCGGAAGCTGGACAAAAATGAGATAGATACTTTCGAATCGGATATTTATCCGGTAGTGCAAAAATCAAGGAAAGGCGGATACGACGGAAGAGGAGTTTACGTACTGAAATCTCCCGCAGATAAAGCAAACATGCTCAAAACCGATTCTTTAATTGAAGAATATATCGACTTCGAAAAAGAACTTGCAATAATGGTCGCAAGAGACAAAACTGGAAATATCAAACTTTATCCGGTCGTAGAAATGATATTTGACGACAGGGTTAACATTTGCGACATTACATCGGCTCCGGCAAGAGTATCCGAAAAAGTAATCAAAGAGGTAAACTCGATTGCGGAAGCTATTGTTGAGACACTCGAGGGAGTAGGCATTTTCGGCATCGAGTTGTTTCTAACCAAAGACGAAAAAGTTTATGTTAACGAGATAGCTCCCCGTCCGCATAATTCCGGACATTATACTATCGAGGCGTGCAAAACTTCACAGTTCGAACAGCATGTAAGAGCGGTTTGCGGTTTGCCGCTCGGCTCGTCCGATCTGGTAATTCCCGCCGTAATGGCAAATATTCTCGGAGAAGAATCCCATACAGGTAAGCCGTTAATCATTGGGCTTAAAGAAGCTCTTCAAATCGAAGGGCTCTATTTTCATTATTATTGCAAATCTTCTACCAAACCGTTCAGAAAGATGGGACATATTACAGTTGTCGATAATTCTGTCGACTCGGCGTTCCGAAAAGTAAATCAAGCAAAAAATATCATAAAAGTAATAAGCGAGAAATAATATGAAACCGATAGTAAGCATAATTATGGGAAGCGATTCGGATTTACCCGTGATGAAAAACGCCGCCGAAGTCCTGGAAGACTTCGGAATCGATTATGAGATTAAAATTGTGTCGGCTCACAGAACTCCCGATTTCATGTTCGAATTCGCGCACAAAGCTGCCGAACGCGGAATCGAAGCGATAATTGCTGGAGCCGGCGGAGCGGCTCATTTGCCCGGAATGGTAGCTTCTTTAACAGAATTACCTGTCATCGGAGTGCCGATCAAAACTTCGTCGCTCAACGGCATCGACTCGCTTCTGTCGATTGTTCAGATGCCGGGCGGCGTCCCGGTAGCAACCGTCGCGATAAACAACGCTAAAAACGCCGGACTTCTTGCCTGCCGCATTTTAGCTTTGAAATATCCGGAGATAAAAAGTAAACTTATCGAATCGATAAAAAATACAGAAAAAGAAGTGTTGGATAAATCGGATAAATTATACAAAGAAGGTTATAAAAAGTATCTTGGTAATTCTTAAAAGCTCATAATTCTTTTCTTGAAATATGAAAAAAGAGCCGTGCTGAAATTTTCGTTCGTTTTAATCAGATTGTATTCGATGCCGTAATTGAGAGATTCGTTCTTTAATTTTTCAATAAAACCCGCCATCGATTCCGAGTATGCTTTACGAATATGATACGGCTGCGACGACAGTTCTTCCGAAGTTTCGAGGTCTACAAAAAGAGCGTCCTTTTCGAAATCGAAATCGATTTCCGATGGGTCGAGCAGATGAAACAGAATTACTTCGTTCTTTCTGTGTTTAATCTTTTTAATCGATTTGAGTATTGTATCGGCGTCGTCGAAAAAATCCGATATGATTATTGTCAATCCCCTTTTCTTAATTTTTTCCGTAGCCTTATTCAAACAGTCGGTTGTATTAGTCGTTCCTCCCGGCTTTACGCCCGCAAGTGAAATCAGGATATTTTTCAGATGAAGTCTGTTGGATTTGGGCGGAAGGTAATTTTGAATTTCGTTCGAATAAATCGTGAGAGCTACCGCGTCTTTTTGATTGATCATTATATAACTCAGAGCCGAAGCCAGCGTTACGGCATAATCCAGTTTTGTTACGGACGCCTTATGCTTGAAACTCATCGAGTTGCTTACGTCGAGAAACAGATTACAAATTAAATTGGTTTCCTCTTCGTACTGCTTGATATAAAACCTGTCGCTCTTAGCGTAAACTTTCCAATCGACATCCCTGAGCGAATCTCCCTGCATATACGGACGATGTTGACTGAATTCAACGCTGAAGCCGTGATACGGGCTTCGATGGAGTCCGACCATAAAGCCCTCGACAACTGCTTTTGCCCTCAGTTCAAGATTTTTAATTTTAGTTACGATTTCCGGTTGAAGATAAGCGACAATATCCTGCGATTTGACAAACATGTCACTGATTCTTTAATCTTTGCTCAAGCAATTTATCGGGCGGCATACCGAGATATTCCAGTTCGAGTTTAACGGAGGCAACCATTTCGCTTTCCGGATAGCGTTTCAGAAATTCTTCGTAAGTTTTTCTTGCCGCGCTTGTATCGTTCAATTCATTTGCTTCGATATAGCCCGCTACAAAAAGCGCTTTTTGAGATTCTTTGGCGTCGGGATATTCCGAAGAAAGTCTTTTATAATAAAGAACCGCGTTGCCGAGCGATTCTTTATTATCCGTTTCCTTAATCAAATTCATGTGATAAATTTTTGCTATTTCGTAGAGAGCTTTCGGCGCAAGCCGACTGCCGGGATGCTCTTCAACTAATTTATTATATTCGTTGACAGCGCCCTGAAAATCGTTCTTTTTGACCAATTCCATGGCGGCGTTAAAAATTTCGGTATCGCTTTGAGAACTGCACGAAACCAATAAAACCGAAAAGAAAAACAAGAATATTTTACGCATAAAATTTCCCGATTTTTTTGTTGACTAATATACAATAATAATCGGATAAACGGATTGAAATCAATTCTTATGATTTAAAAGTTTCAGAGAGTCTCCTCTCGAAGAAGAAACTCTTCTGCCGATCGATTCGATTTGCAATTGGAGACAGGAACGGCAGTAGTCGGGATTGTCGTTGACGCACTTTCTGTCGGCATAAATCTGGTATTTTTCCCTGTATGGCGAGGGTGTAAAGTCGGGCATTACTACATTTGCCCCGGCTTTAAGTCCTTTAATTCTGCCGTCTTCGTCAAGAGTCGCAAGAGCAGTCGTGGCGGGAATATGAGCGTCTTTCAGAACAATTCTTGCAACAGCCATTGTTTTAAGCGTCAGCAGTACGTCCCCGGCTTTTTTATTGTGCCACGGTGTATCGGGCGCGGGTATGAAAGGTCCGAACGCCGCCATATCGAGATCAAATTCTTTACACAACAAAATATCGTCGGCTATATCTTCCAATGTCTGATTCGGAAGTCCAATCATATTACCCGACCCTACCTGATAACCGATTTCTTTCAAAAAGCGGATATGTTCCAACCGTTCGTCCAATTTTTGATTTTCATGAAAAGCGGCGTATAATTTCGGATTTGCCGTTTCATGTTTTATCAGGTACCGGTCGGCTCCCGCAATTTTCCATGTTCTGTATTCTTCGAAATCGCGCTCTCCCAAACTCAACGTTATTGCCACGTCGGCTTTCCGTTTGATCGAATAAATTATGTAGGCAATCTGGTCAGTATCATAATATGCATCCTCGCCCGACTGGAGCACAATCGTAAAAATTCCTTTATTGATAATCTTATGAGCTACTTCAACGACTTCATCGGGAGTCATGCGGTACCGCGGCAGATTTTTGTTGCTTTTTCTCAAACCGCAATAGAGGCAATCCTGCTCGCAATAATTGGAAAAATCGATAATTCCCCTCAGATGGACTTCGTCGCCGCAATAAAGACGGCGTACTTCATCGGCTCTTGCGAATAAAGAATTTATCTCCTTTTCATCGGATAAACCGAGCAGATATATAATTTCGTCCCGGTTCAAACTCTCTTTTTTCAATAATTCGTTTATATCCATAATCGGGAAATAATTTAGTTATCAGAAAAATACATCGCGTTCGCCCGCGTCTACTCTTTCGACCATTTTCAATGTTTTATTCTTAGTCGGCTCTTCGAGTTTTTCAATTTCATTGAGCAGAAATTCGAGAGCTACTTTTTTCGTTTCCTCAGACGCGTAGTCGAGTATATATTCTTTAAAAGTCGAAATTGCATTCGGCGAACAGAGTTTGCCTATATTGCCAGTTTTTGCAAGTTCCATAAACCGGTCGCCCGTACGAGAAGACCTGTAGCAGGCGGTGCAAAAACTCGGGAGATATCCCAATTGGCAGCAATCCCGAACGACTTCGTCTAATGAACGATGGTCGCCCAGTTGAAATTGCTCCATTTGATGTTCTTCCAGACTTTCCTGCGATTCTTTATATGCTCCGGGCGAAGTACGGCTTCCGGCGCTTATCTGCGACACTCCCAAATTGAATAATTCTCTTCTCAATTCGGGACGCTCCCTTGTCGATAAAATAATTCCCGTATACGGAACTGCCAAACGAATAACCGCCACAAGCTTTTTGAACGAAATGTCGTCGACAGCAAACGGTGGTTTTTCCGAAACGGGAGCATTCAAAGCGGGCTCCAACCTTGGCACCGAAATGGTATGCGGACCAATTCCGTACTTTTCATCAAGATAAAAAGCGTGGCTCAACATTGCGAGCGTTTCAAATTTATAATCCATTAAACCAAACAACGCTCCGATTCCTACGTCGTCAATTCCGGCTTGCAAAGCTCTTTCCATTGCATAAAGTCTCCAGGCAAAATCTCTCTTCGGTCCGTCGGGATGCATTTTCATATACGTTTCGTAATGATAAGTCTCCTGAAAACACTGATAAGTGCCTATGCCAAAACTCTTTAACGTTTTGAATTCATCCACTGTCAGAGGAGCCACATTAACGTTAATTCTTCTTATATTGCCGCCGTTAATGTGAACTTTGTACATCGTATCGATTGCTTTGCCCACAAAATCGAGTCCCGGTTTTTTCGGATGCTCTCCGGCAACCAACAATATTCTCTTATGCCCCTGCTTTACCAAAAACTCCGTTTCTTCTCTTATTTCGTCGAGAGTGAGCGTTTTTCTTTTCAATTCTTTGTTGTCCCTGCGGAAAGCGCAATAGAGACAATTATTTACGCAAATATTTGTAATGTAGAGCGGAGCAAAGAGAACCAGTCTGTTGCCGTAAATTTTCTCTTTTACCTCTTTAGCCGTATGGAACAGTTCTTCGAGTACTTCTTTATCCTCGATATTCAAAAGAGCGGCGCTTTCTTTGAGGCTCAATCCCTTGGCGTTTTTTGACTTTTCGATAATTTCACGCTGATAGGACCTGTCGTTTAATCCCTTATCTTCAATAAGAGATTGAATATATTCTTCGTTAATGAATTCCATACTGCCTCTTATAATTAGTGCAGGTGTAATTTAATTAAACAATAAGCATACCAGTACGGAAATCATTAAATAAATGAGGGTAAAAGGAGAGTTTTTCTTAAAAAAGAGAAATATAAAAGTCGTTATTCTATAATTGCGATAAAATCAGACAACGCCGCTTTCCGGTATTTCTATGAAACCTCTCGAACCGTTAACGATGCACTGCAAACCGAAAGGAATCGTTATATTATCTTTAATATGCCCGTGTTTGACGTTATAAATAACAGGAATTTTCATTTTTTCAAAATATTCGAGAATTACCTCATTTAAAGTAAACGAAGCTTTGCTGTTATCCGTTTCGTAACAATTTACAAACCGTCCCAAAATTACAGCCTGCGCGTTCTTAAAGAGTTTAGCCAAGCGTATATGATTGAACATTCTGTCGATTTTATACGGCGGTTCGTTTATTTCTTCGAAAATGAAAACCGGGGACTTAAATTGCGGTAAAAATTCGGTTCCGATAAGAGATGTGAAAATACTCAGATTTCCACCGATTAAATTTCCGACTCCGCGGCCTTTCCGGAGCACGAAGAATTTTTCTTCCGAAGGATTTTTCAGACGACCGATTTTTTTATTTGAAGTAATAGTACGCCAGAAAATCTCTTCGGTAAATTCGCTCACCTGCTCATGAAAATCGACCGCAAGCATCGGTCCCGCGAATGTAACGAGTCCGCACTTTTTCAAAAAAGCCAATTGCAGCGCATTAATATCGCTGTATCCGACGAAAATTTTCGGGTTTCTTTTCACCAGATTATAATTAATTTTATCGAGGAGTCGGGTTGATCCGTAGCCTCCCCGGATCGAAAATATAGCTTTTACATGCTTGTTTTCGAACATATAATGAAGGTCTTCGAGTCTTTGCTCGTCGGTGCCGGCTAAATATCCTTCCTGAAGACCGACATTTTTGCCGAGTTCCACACGGTAACCGATGCTCTCGAGATAACTGACGCCTTTATTGATTTTATTCAGGTCGTCGGGTGATGATGCAGGCGAGATTAATCCTATTACGTCTCCTGCATTTAATTTGGGGGGTTTAATCAACTTCATTAAGATTTATAGTTTTGTCAGAAGTTTTTTACAATATAAAAAAAGTTTAATCCAATGCAAAATAATTTTTTTGATTTATGCGGCTCTTGCTAAAGAGCCGCATTTGTTTTATTTCAATACCGGATAGTGGATTTTGACCGAATCAATATCCGTCCACGGCAATTCATCCAGAGTAAGCACTTTTTCGTCGTTGTAAATTTCAATAAATTGACGATTCGATTGAATACCGCCAAAAGGATCGCCCCAGAGCATAAACCAGACCCATCGAGGCTGATCTTCCAATATTTCACTTGAAGGCGCAGCTCCAACTTCTCCCAAAGCAATAGGTTTATCCTTTGCCAATTCGAGCAGTTCGTTATAATTCTCCAGATTAAATCCTTCCGAATAAACGTCTGTGGCAAGAATATCCACAACATCGTCGCCCGGATAATAATCGGCATAAGAACCGACGCCGGGCTTAACTTCGTTTGCATTGAAAACCCAGAGAAGATTATTAAGACCATGAAAATTCACCAACCTGTCGAAAAGCATCCGGTAAAGTTTTTTATAGCCGTCATCTCCTTTTTTTCCGCCCCACCAGAACCATCCTCCGTTCATTTCGTGATACGGTCTCCAGAGAACAGGCACGCCCGCATATTTCAGTTGTTTTAAGAACCATGCAATTACGTCAACCTGAGATTTCCATCTTTCGTTCAGTTCCGTGCCGTCAGTAATCAGGTCATTCCATTCGTCATCTGTAAGTTGACTCTGAATTGCCGAACTGAAGTCGACAGGTTCTTCCATATTCGGAGGCACGGCGTGCCACATTAATGTGATAATAAAACCTTCGTTGTAACGTTTTATAGCCTCGTCAACAATTTGCTGCCTGTAATTAATACCATCCCATGACCCCGGTTCGCTGAATCCGAAATCCTGTCCGAACAGAGCCGGATATTTACCTGTGGCTTTATGTACAGCCGGTAGTCTTAAAGAACCCAGCAATGGCACGGAATGCTGACCTGCCAAAGTATATTTCCCCGAAATCGAGTAAAAATAGTTAAGCAGTTCGACAGCTTCGGGCGAAGCGTTCGGGGTAACAGGCAAAACAATACTTGAGTCCTGCTGTGCTTTAATTGTTAGAGTAAGAAAAATCAATAAACATATTTTTTTTAACATAGTTACTCCGGTTTATTTAATTCTTGATATGCCGTTTCCATTAATATAAAGAATGCCTGACCTTCAGTGGCGGTGCCCGGATGATTAAAATCGGGAGACCCGCAAACTCCTTGAATCAAACCGTATTTATCAAATTTCGAATGGGCGGCTTTTCTCATCAATTCCGCCTTTTCGAGATATGAGCTGTCGAGCCAGCCTCCTTTTACCCCCTTGAATATCGAATACGAAAGCATTTGGGACAAATTAGTTTCTACAAACGAATTATAATCGTCGACTATATTATGAAATAAACCGTCGTCGCGCAAATGAATTAAACATCCGTCGAGTAAACTTCTTAATCTGTTTATTAATAATTGTTTTTCGCTTGCCATCGATTCGGGAAGTTTTGGAATAATTCTCGTAAAACCCGCCGCAGTCCAGCCGTTACCGACTCCCCAGAACTCTTTCCTTGCATATTGATTTTTTTCGAAATCCCACATATGGGACAACAGTTTTTTGTCGTCATTCCATAATACCCGCCAAACTCCGTTAATCTGTTTCATTGCTTCCCGGTATTTTTCCGCCGCAACTAAAAAAGGCGGCAGCATATAGTTAATATCGCTCCAAACCTGCGGAATATTCGTAAAATGATAAATAATCCCTTCTTTATTCCGGGGAGCATCATACAAAATATAATTCAAAAGTTTATTAAATCCGTCGTATAAATTCTTATCCCCGGTTTTCTTGGCAGCCCACAGCAGAGCTTCGCCGGGCGATGCAGCGTCGCTCAATGCGAATTCTTCTCCCAACATGGCGAGTCTTCCGTCCGGAGTTTGTCTTACGACCGCTTCTTTAGCCATAAGAATTACAAGTTCTTCCTCGCCGCGCTCCAATAAAGCCTGCATTGCAACGCCTTGCTCCCACGGGGCTCTCTGCATTGTAAGCATGGCAAGTATTGCTTTTTCCACCATTCCCACGCTTTTAGCAAATATTGTTTTTTCCTCCGGTTCGGAATTCAGAATTTTGCCGTCAATGATACCCGGGCCGACTAAACTAAGTGGAATTATGCTTAAGAACCGTTTTCTTTTCATATTTAATAGCATTTATGTTATTAAATGATATCCGTATTATATTTATATTGTATAGATTACATAAATTAGCTGATATTCATTATATCAAAAATATTTTTTAATTAATTCGAGCATTTCCCTGTCGAGTTTATGACCTTTATAGTTCTCATATTTCACGTCTTTTCTGCTGCTGTTCAATATGCCGAAATCGCCTTTTAGATTCCACATGGCATGTCCCCATCCTGCTTCTTTCCATAGCGAGAGAACATCTTCCATCCATCTGAGACAAACGTCATGAGGAGTTTTATTGTAGCACCCCCATTCTCCGACATGGACAAGCGAACCTTGCTCCACAAGAGGCATCCAAGAATCAATTAATTTCACTCTGAGCGCTTCTTTATCCCATAGTTTGCCGTTATCGGCTTTTAACGGCCAGGCGGGAGGATTAAAAGTTTCGAATTCGTCTTCAGGCACCCAGGTTGCCGTATAATGGCTAAGGCTCATCGGATCATAGCCGCGGGTACTTTGCATCGGCACGACGTCCGCCAATTCCATTACCGGGTATCTGCCGATTTCCCTTCCGTCGGCTACAATTAAGCGCGCCGAATCTTCTTCCTTTATTCCCGTTACAAGAGCTTTGACAATTTCCACATATCTCTTGACATTTGTATTTTTTGGCGGTTCGTTAATCAAATCGAAACTCAGTTGCGAATTCGGTATTCCGCTGTATCGCCTTGCAATATATTTCCAATGGAATACGGCTGCATCGAGCGCTTTTGCCATATTTTCAGGCGTATCGTCAAATAGATCGTACGGCTCCAAATTTCTGCCGTTAATACAATATCCGGGAATCCGATGTAAATTAAGGTTAATATGGATATTGTATCGCTTCCCGAATTCAATTAATTCATCTACATCTTTAAATACATCCTCGTCAATTTCGTACCAATTATCTTTCGACGCCCAATTCCAATACGACATTGGAATTCTGGCGAAGTTAAAGCCCCATTCCGCCATTATTTCAAAATCTTCTTCATTAAATTTTCTACGGGGACCCATACCGCTTGTTTTTTCGGTGAGATTAAAACCGATATAACGTGGAATATCGATTTTATTATTCTTAATATTCGACGCTAATACCGACGGCAGACCGCTGATAAGCGATCCAGCTCCAAGCATTCCTGTAATTTTTATAAATTCTCTACGGTCCATCGGGTATTCCTTTATTTTTGATTTAGAATTTTATCGGCTCCTAAAGATAAAAGGATATAATCCGCGGTTCCTCCTCCCAGAACATATTCGGTTTGCTGCCATAAATAAGGCCATACTTTAAGTTCCGGTAAATCCGGTCTAATGAGAGCCGTTCCGCTGCCGATACCTCCCGGAATGTAAGACCAGTCCGCGCGGTTAAATCCGTACGCCGTAGTCAGAGAATTTACGCCGATTCCAGAAACAAACGACGCGTTGTTCTTTCCCGGATGAACGCCCAAAATAAAATTTAAGGAATTGAGAAGAAAATCCGGTTTGAAAACGCCCGGGAAATAGAGATGCAGGAATAATTGAGAGACTCCGAAGGACTGAATTCCCCATCCTGCGCCCCAAATATACGGTTTATAAGGAACTCCAAACGGCGTTTCCCGCTGAAGTTTAGTCACATTATCATAGACATTTTTAACAGCTTTTTCGGCATTTATTTTAAAATCATTTCCAAGTTCATCTGCCAATCTTCCGATTACCGTAGTATGAGCGAATAAATTTTCGATCAGCTTATCCCGGTTATCGAAAAGTATCTTTTTATAATTTTCCTTTTTAGTCGAAAAATAGAGTTCGGCGGCGGCGTTTAATTTTTCCGCATTAATTCCCGAAGTATCACGTTCGAAAATTTCAGCGGAAATCCTTAAACATTTTTCGGCGAGAATCGGATTATAATTTTTCATTACCCGATACGCTGCCGCCAGGGCTTGCGCGGTTCCGAGCTCGTGTCTGTAATTGTTTTCGGTAAAGACCCATCTGTCGTCTTCGTTCGGAAGATTATCGGTCATATTAACGGGATCGCCCAATAATACATATTGTCTTAAATCGCGGCATATTATTCCTCTGTAAAGTCTGCCCATCGATTCGTAAGCTCCTGTTATCGAGAGTAATCCGTGTTCAATTTGCTGCAGAATATCGTTTTTGCCGTCGGGAACATGAATTTCTACAGTTTTACTCTTCTGATCGATTGTGGTGACGTCTATCTGGGGACGAAATAATTCGTACGCCAGAGACAATTTATATACGGTTTCCGACTGCGATTCAATTCTCAAGTCGAAATCGCCTGCGTCGTGCCATCCCCCCGCATTCAGTCCGGGCACGCGCATACCGGATTCGAATTTCGTCAGAGTCGATTCCCCCTGCAAATACCCGTCGAAATGATTGTGATTAACTGGAGCCATTACAGCATCGTCGAGATGGCATCTTCCGTGCCACACTCTGTAATTTTCGTTTACTCTCATATGGCACATTTGAGCCGGAAGAAAATATTCAACTGTAGGCTGCCAGATATATTCGGAATAAATCTCATTATCGATCAAAAAAATGTTTGAGACGGCTTCCTGTTTCTCGTCTTTATATACGAAACGGTAAAGTCCCTCGTCCCTGATGTTAGTGAAATCCCATGTGTAATAATTGTAGCGTAAAAACCTGCCCCAATAATCAGGCTGAATATTATTTTCGATAATAATCACAGAATCTTTTTCGATTCTTTGAAGTTGCAGTTTACCTCCTGCTTCATAATCTTTTGCCGTTTCAATTATAACCAGTTTATTTTGTCGAGGGTGATATCCCAACTGCGAAACTTTAATTACGGGTTTATAATCGCTTTCCGGATTAGCATTAGGAGTAATCACCCACTTGACAGCTTCATCGGGATTGGATGAATCGATAAGAGTTCGAAGAATAAACCAGCCGTTATTGTGCCTGATCCTTCCGTCGAATAATTCTATATTTTTCGTCAAGCTTTCAATTGTAATCCTGTTCGGCATTCCCGGTTCCAGAACAAATTCACTGCATTTTACAAGAGGAGTGTCGATTGAAGATGATTTCAATATCGGGTCTCTCGGGAACAGTCCTGGCTTTCCATCCGCTATATAATGTTTTCCGAAGAAGTAACCCGGAAAAAGTTCCAGATTAAAACCGACTTTATCCGCCCACCCGGAAGGCAACGGCTCGTCAATCATAACCGTCACGAGTATGGATGCTCCGTTGTTGATCGGTTCAGTTTTGATCTTATATTTAAGATTAAGGTCGGGATAAACAATCGGATTGAATCCTTTACGATTTTTCGATGAATCCGGGAACCAGAGTTCAACGCTGATTAATTGTTTTTCTTTATCTACTATTTTCTTCCCCATTTTAGGAACGGGCGACCATTGTCCCGGGGTCGGTTCCAATCTTAAATCTCCGTTAGCCGCAATCCTATCGTCGTTTCTTATAATTGTTATTCCTCCCTGATGCCCTTCGGGATAGAAATCGTCGAAAACCGTAAGATTGAATCCGGGAGCTTCGTAATAATTTTCCGAATTAAGGTATATTTTCGACGAATCCGGTCTAATTATCTCTGTTTTAGCTGACAGGCGGGCAATCAATAGAAAAAAGAAAAAAAGAAAGAGTTTACTCGAATGCATAGAGACTCATGTTTTAATGAAAAACAAACTTTTAGAAATATTTTATAATTATAATCCCCCGCAAAAAAATTTTCAACCCGAAAAAAGAGACAGCCGGTTTGCGCCGGCTGTCCCGATATAACAATATGAAGTCAAAAATTACTTAAGCAGAATCATCTTTTTGAACGTTTTGAAGCTTCCTGCTTCGATACCGTAGAAATAAATTCCCGAAGCAAGATTCGATGCGTTAAAATGAACTATGTGCTGTCCCGCAGTCATAGGACCGTTAACAAGGGTAGCTACTCTTTGTCCAAGAATGTTATAGACGGTCAATTTAACTACTTCCGGTTTTGCTAAAGTAAATTTGATTGAAGTAGTCGGATTAAACGGATTCGGGAAGTTTTGTTCGAGAGCGTAACCGTTTGGAATCTCGTTATCATTTACGCCAGTTCCAATTTCTTTAAGTAAATTAATATAATCGATATTAACATTTGATCCGCTTAACATAATTGTATGAGTTCCTTGAGTTAAACTAAAACCATCTGTAATAACATCAGCGCCAGTCGAATCATCTTTACTAGGTAATAATACAGTGTTAATTACCTGTCCATCAATGCTTAATTGAATAGATTGATTTCCCATATAATTTTGATAGAAGATTCTTAATCTATAGATTCCGTCTTCAGGAGCAGAAAGATTCAGGGCTACACTGCCATTTGTATTGAGAGCCACCGACTTAAATTGACTTGGGACAAAGGGAGCGCCTTCCGATTTTAATGTAACAATATCGAACTTAGCGTCGGGCGCTCTTAATTCAACCACGGGAGTTGTAGAACCGGCAGGAATAACATCAATCCCTGCAAATAGCTGGTAACCCCACGAGGATTCAATTCTAATAGTATTTTTTCCAGCCGGAAGAGTTAAAGCCCCGGCTTCAAGTATTTCTTCCTGTTTAATCAATGTCCATACCCATTCGTTCGGGTCAAATTTACCGTACCAGATATTCTCAGAATGCTCAGTTGGACTCCAGATATATTCGCCCCAATTCATCGGGTCGTGAATAGAGACTCCATTGACTATTATACGTTGTCCTCTAGTGCTATTTCCATTTAAATTCGTCCATATATTTAAGTCGTACTGACCAGCTTCTGCCAATTCGAATTCCCACTCAATGTATCCTCCGCCCTGCATGTCGAAGTATGTAAATCCTTCAAACGGCAAAACTGCGGCATCGCCGCTTAAAGTACCATCCTCCGCTTCAACAGATTCAACTACTTCAAGTTCTACGGCAGAAACCAGATTTTCGATTTCGGATACATACTGATCATAATTTGCTAAGAATTGCTCCTTTTTCTCAGGGAACCAGTTAAGGTCGCCAAGTGGAAGTCCGTCGGTTCCAGCAGTTAACAAATCTGCATTTGAATAGGAAAAATCTTCGGGCAAAGGCCAAATATTACATTGATAACAATTTTCATCTCTACCGGGGTCCCAGTAATATAGAGTGCTTCTGCTGACGGTAAGTGAACCTTCGTCTGCAAAGAGAGAATCCATAGTAGCTGTCATTTTGTCAAAAATATCGTCGGTTGGATAAACAGTTAATTGAGGATTAGCTTCTATATTACCTTGCATAAGCATATTATCCCACGCATTGAACCATCCCTTAGTAGTATCATTTACTAGCGGTTGTGGACGTATTGGTTGTGTTCTTACCGGAGTAGTGGAATTTTCATACCATTGGTCAAATTTTGGGTCTCTCCAATAACCGTTATTAACTAAGACAATTTTCCTTTCCAGGTTCGTTCCAAATTTTGCTGGTAATTCCGCAATGCTGAAAAATCCAGTGTGAGGATCCTCGCGGTCAGGATCGGTATATTGTTCATAACTTTCGCCTGCCCAAAAGTAATTTACGAATAAGTTGTTTGTTACATATATAGTTTTCCAAATAGAGCCGGCAGAGAAAGAGCGACCGATATTAACAAATGTATTATGGTTAACTCTAAAATAATTTATTGGCACTGCCTCTGATTGGAATGGAGTGAAACCAATATTAAAAAACGTATTGTTTTCGAAAATAACCGTATCGGCTCCTACTTCGAACCTTATACCGAGTCCTTCCCATATTTGCGTAGGGCCAAAAAGATTTCTGAATTTACAATTTGTAATTATAAAATCATTATTAGGACCGTCGGGACCCAAATGATGCCAATCATTGCGGTCAAAAATAACATTGTCAAAAATATACTTTTTACCGTCTCCTAGTAATTTGATTGGTTCGTATGTAGCCAAATTACCTTGGTCGGTTTGCCCCATAATCCAAACATTTTTGACGGTCAAATCATCGTAACTTTCGAACATTGTTGCCGCAGGTTCGCTACCGTCTTCGCGAGCGACTCGTTGTATTATTGCGGGTCCATAATCAATCTCCCCTTCAGGAACATCAGCTTCAGTTTCACCAACTATTACTAGAGGAAATCCATCATTTTGAATTGGGTCTGTAATCCAGTAGAACCCTCCCCTTTGTAACTTATACACCCGGCCTGCAGGACGTAAAGTATCATTGGCGATAGTTTCTCTTAAGGAATTAATAATAACATCCCCATTTTGATCAGCCCACGGTACTACCAGGGTATCGCTTGATTGCGGTAGAATTTTAGAAGGCGAAATTATGTAAAGCAATAACGCCCACATAAAAAGTAATTTAATATTCTTCATATTTACCTCCACGATAAAGTTGTTATTAAAATGTGCTAACGCACTTATAATCTATATCTTAATCCTACATCCATTGTAAATCCGTAATACTCCGTATAAGACGGATTATTTACGGCAGAGCCCCTGAAACTGCGATCCGCTCTATTATTGATATTGTTAAAGTTGGCTATAGCTTCAAAATTCTTTGTTATTTTTTGGCGTATTGAAATATCAAATCGACCATATTCTCCCGAATAAGTGTCCAATAAAGAAATAGTAGGATGTATGTAGGTGCTTATATCTGTTTGGAATAGATAAGAAAATCTAATAGAGAAATCTTTATAGTCGTAACCAATCATGAAATTAAGAATATGTTGCGGCTGGTCCGGCATACGTCCTGTTCTCAAAGAATCTTTAAGAACCATTCTGTATACAGGCGGTCTATCTTTTATTTTTTCTCCCTTCGTAAGAACGTAACCCTGGTATGTTGTATTCGATTCAATATATGTGTAATTAATGTTCATAACCAAGCCTTTAAAAACAGATGGGAGATACCAAAAATTTGTTTGCCATTCTAATTCTATACCTTTATATGTTGCTTTATAAGGGTTATTGATATACGTATAGATAGTTGGAGATTGTCCGCTATACCAGGAAGCCGGCACATTCGTGCCAGGTAATAGAGGTACGTCTGGATGAAGTTTGTAATTAATTGGAATAATCAGATCATGAATTGTTTTATAGAAGGGAGATATTGTAAATAAACCCACATAATTTTCATAAACTGCAACTGATAAATCATAATTTATTGAACGTGCAGGTTTTAATAACGCATTATTAGCTCTAACAGTAGAATTGAAACCATCTATTGAAGTAATCGGAGCATATTGTATGTAATCGGGTCTTGTTATAGTCTCGGTTCTAGCCAAACGAATTTGCAACCAGTCATACGGTTTATATTTCAAATGAACCATAGGCAACCAAAACGTATTTGTACGGACATTAGTCAATTCTTCAAAATCGGTAGGTGGTCTATCTTCCCACGCAGAAATTATTTCTCTAAATCTTTGTCCATTATATTTAGTATATTCGTTTTCCCATCGAACTCCAGGGATAAGCGTTATATATTTACCGATATTTATTTCAGCCATAATATATGCAGCTTGATAATGCTCAATACCGTCATAATCCTGTCCTAAAGAACCGATAGAATTTGTTCTGTAAGCGGCGTCGGTTCCGTATAGTTCCAATGTTTTTTGAAGCGCTCTTGTTAATTCGATCATCTTGGCTTCGCTGAATGTATACCCTAAATCATATTCTCCATTTAAAAAGTTATCTCTTGTATAGTTATCTTTTACAAAAGTTATCGGCAAATAGCCTTCCGTTCCAACGAGTTCTTCAAGGTTCCACTCAGGTAATATCTCTGCCAACTGTTCGAATGGTTCGCTTAAATTATTTGCACCGCTGCCATACTCAAGACCAGCGCGACCGTTTTGAGTTATATCATTCATACGGTCGAGCCATTTAAATTTTGCTCCCGTTTTAATATAGCCAGTAAAATTCTTGCTGAAATTAAATGGAATTTCGACATTGAACTGCGTAGAAGTTATATTTTCGTCACGATTAATCTTGTCAACCCATATGTACTGAAGCCGCGTAGAGGCGGTATCAATATTGATAATGTCAGGTATTTCACTTGGATGAGTATTCTGGTTAATCGATTGAGTAAGGACATTACCCTCTTGAGCAAAACGCCATCTAAAATCTTCAGGATTTTCAGTTTTTGTATAGGATCTTGCAATACTTAAATCATATCTAATCCATGAAAGATCTTGCTCCATTGAAATTGCGCCAGTGAAAATTGAAGTAGTGCTATTATGTCGTTCCATATCGTAATAGTGTCGCTGGTCTGGAATACTTGTATTGTCGATACGATATAATGCATCTGATTTTAATTGGTTATAAAATGAATTTGCAGTTACTTTTCCATAAGGTATTCTATAATCAAGAACAATACTACCTCCGCTTCTTTTTCTTATCACCGATTCTTCTCTTAAACCTAAATTTGAAATTAGAATGATTTGATCCCCTGTTTTAGCGTCGGTCGATAGTTGATAATCCGCCGAAAATTTATCGGCGCTTCTATCATAATTATCAGCATTAAAGTTTAAGATTATACCTAAATTGTCATCCATAAAACGATTACTAATGCTTCCATTTAAGTTATAATTACCATAATATGACTGCATTTTATTATATCCACCTTGCGCCATAAAATTAGCGCTCCATCCTTTAGGCGCTTCCTTTAATTTCAGGTCTACAGAACCGCCAAAAGCATCAGCGTCCATGTCGGGCGTTAATGCTTTTTTCAATTCTATACCATCCAACATATTAGAAGATATTAATGACAAATCCACGCTTCTATCATCCGAACCTGTGGCAGGCACCCTTATTCCATTTACAGTAACTGTATTATACTTTGGTGAGAGTCCGCGTATCGCAACTTTAGTAGCTTCGCCGCCGTACCGCTGGATTGAGACACCGGGCAAACGCCCTATCGATTCCGCTGCATTGACGTCGGGTAGTTCTTTTATTCTTGCGCCAGACACTACGTTGGCAATTGTATTTGATGACAATTGCTGATTAATTGCCTGCACCTGCCCTTCGACTTGAGCTGTTATAACAACTGTTTCGCCTTCAATTGTAATAAATTCCAGATAAAAATCCTGTTGAACAGTTTTGTTATCAATAATTTCAATTTCAGTGGTTACCTGACGATAACCGATATAGGAAACCACAATAGTATGTTTGCCTGCAGGAATTCCGACAATGCTGTATCTGCCTTCTAGATCTGTGGCCGATCCCAGACTTGTTCCCTGCACAATAACATTTGCGCCTATTAGGGGTTCGTTAGTTGCTTTGTCGAAAACTCTGCCTCTCAAACCGCCGGCAGCAAATAAAATTTCATTAAAACCGAAAATAATTAGAATAAAAATTATTAGTTTACTGCAGAAATTATAAAAAGTAGAAGTTTTCATTCTGCCTCCTCTTAATGAGCATTTCAACGATATTTAACATTGTAATATCAAGATTTATATTTCCTTTTTATTAGATATATTAATTGGCTGTAGTTTATCGCCCCCCCCGGCTAATATAAACCGCCCTATTAAAATTCTGTTCATGTATATTATTTACCAATTATAATGCCATTGAAAATGAGCCGATTTATTAGTAAAAAGTTCGAAAACACAACAGCGCAATTATCAATTCAATAAAATTTTATAAAAATAATAAAAGCTAAAAACGTATCATGTAATTTTTCTACTTTTTCAGCGTTTTTAAACAGTTAATAAGCGCCCTGGTCGTATGATAATTAGCCTTCCATATTGATGCTTTCGGAAAATATTCCATGTTTTCGGCTGTGTCGCTGCCCCAGAAAAACCATCCGCCGTATTTCGAATCAATCAGATAATTACGGATGTAATTCAGCTGCTTTTCAAAATAAGAGTAATATTTTATTTTATCAACGGGGAAAAAGCTAGCCATTAAAAGCGCGGAATTGAGCGCTTCGGCCTGAGCCCACCACTCTTTGGTCTTTCGAATAATTGTTATTTTGTTTTTGCCTTTGAAGTAGTAACCCCTGTCGTAAATTCCGCCTTTATCGGAATCCCATCCGTTGGTCAGCGTGTGATCGGTCAGTTTTTTTGCTATCCTAAGCGTAGCTTCGCTGTCGTTCAATTCAAGTATTTCGGAAGCCTCCAGCAATAAATAAGCAATTTCGATGTCGTGACCGAAAGATACATGGTCGAATTCATAATTCCGGGCTCTTACTTCGTCGCTTGAATCCCGATAAGACACAGGCCGGAAATCCCGCGTAAAGAAGAGGCGCATATAACCATCGGGCGAAACTATTTTATCCCTGATGAGATAAAAAATCGATTCCAGGCGTTCTTTGAGGCGCTCGTTTTTCCATACTTTATATAACTCTGTAAAGGCTTCCAGCAAATGGATTGAACTGTTCTGGTCTTTAGGCGGCGTATGATAATATCCTTCCTTGAACGGAGAGCCGTCGCGTTCCATAAATTGAAAATAGCCGCCGTATTTTTCGTCGTAACTGTGTCGATCGAGCCATTCGAATGTTTTTATTGCTAATTTCAGCGCGCTCGAATCGCCTGCTGCCCGGAAATAAGCCGACAATCCGTAAATGGCGAAAGCATTTCCGTATGCTTTTTTAATAATTTTTCCGTTCTCTTTTACCGGCTTGCCTTTACGATCCACAAGGTCGTAAAAACCGCCGTATTTATCGTCCCACATAACGCGCGAAAGAAAATCGACGCCGTTTTTTGCATATTTCAGATACTCCCTGTACTCAGGAAAATTTAAAGCGGCGTTCGATATCGACCAGATGTGGCGGGCTTGCGTGACAATCATCTTGTTCTGAGCGCCTTCCAGTTCCCATTTATAATTGATGTCGCTGTAATATCCTCCGTAAACTGTATCGACGCAAAGCGGATACCAGAGAGAGATTTCTTGCTCCAGGAGTTCGTTCAGTTTTTCAATATAATCTTCTTTATTGCTATGAATGCCGCCCGCATAAATCACGAAAGCGTTAAATAATATTAGAACAATAAACTTTTTCATTTGCAAATCTTCTTTTTTATTTAACGGTTTTGTCGAGTTCCATATTTAAACTTTCGTATAAATCTTTTCTGCCCGCTTTGTCTTTTTCAAGAATTTCCCTGGCGTATTTCGCAACTTCTTCGGCCACATAACGAGGAACGACCACCACGCCGTCTCCGTCGGCAACAATTACGTCGCCCGGACATACTAAGACGCCTCCGATAACAACGGGACGGTTAACCGATTCAATTTCGTTTCTGCCTGGGCGAATGCCTCTTCCTTTTTTTCTCAAATAGAGCGGCACTCCTTCGATTTCAATTTCGTCGGTGTCTCTGGATGCGGCGTCGGTCACAACTCCAACGGCTCCGAGTTTTTTCCATGCCAGAATATTATACGAACCGATTGTACCGATATCTTTGTCTTCAACGTCGTCGATTACGATTGCGGTTCCGGGACGAATTAATTTGGAAAATTCCTCGTGCGAGTATTTTGAATAGAAATTGCCTTCCCAGTCCTGAAATTTTTCGCCTGGCGCCGGACGGTCGGGTTTTTGTGTCGGAACGTATCTGACCGTTACGGCTATTCCGCGAAATTGATGAGTCAAATTAACCGGATCCTTCCAGCATGCTTGAATCGACGGATCGACGAGCCCGGTATTTGGCAGTCCGACCATATCGAGTCCATCCGAAACGTCTGCGACACGCAATCCTTCGTAGAGCTTTAATATTCTTGCATCTTCTTCAGCAGTATAAACTTTAGTCTGAATGTAATTGTAACCCTTTTGCAATTGTTCTTTTGTTACTTCCTGCGCAAGAAGCGTTACGGAAAAAATGACTGACATACTCAAAAAGTAAAATAATTTTTTCATCGATAACTCCGATTTATTTAACGTTCTATTGAACAGACGAATTTTAATTTTATCTTCGCCAAAAGAATCCAGACCGTTTTTAACTCTCATTGCCTTTATAATAATGCTCTTCTATAACATCAAACAATGAACCGACAAACCCCAAACCCCTAATCCCTAATCCCTTTTCCCTAATCCCTAATCCCTATTTTAAGATACTCCCCGATAATTCTGTCGATCATATCGTTGGTTTCTTTTTTTACGACCATTCTTTCGGGTTTTTCTTCGAACCATTTTAATGTTCTTTTAATCCCCTCCTGAAAAGGAATGACAGCCCGGTAATACGGTACGAATGATTTTATTTTCGAGTTATCGAAAATTGCCGTCCAGGTTTTATCGCCCAACAAACTTCCTTCCAATGAAGGCTCGCATTTAACAATAAAATCCGAAGGGATATGGATGATATTTGCTTCCGTCCCGACCGCGTCGGCTATATAATAATGAATTTGATCCCACGAGAGAGCTTCGTCGGAAGTAATGTGAAAAGCGTGCCCGATCGATTTAAGATTTCCGATTAAACCCGTAAAAGCAACGGCAAAGTCGTCCGAGTGAGTTAAAGTCCAGAGCGAAGAACCGTCGCCATGAACGATAATCGGAAGCCCTTTTTTGATTCTGTCGACGATCGTATATTCCGTCCATCCGCCAATCGGCACCGGGATAACGTTAGAGTACGTATGAGAAGGTCTTATAATTACAGCGGGAAAATTTTTGTCGCGGTAAGCGTTGTTCAATAAGTCTTCGCAAGCAATTTTATTTCGAGAGTAATCCCAGTACGGATTGCGCAAAGGAGTCGATTCGGTAATTATCTGATTCACAGGGGGTTTCTGGTATGCAGACGCCGAACTTATAAAAATATACTGTTTTGTTTTTCCTTCGAACAGTTCGATATCCCTTTCAACGTCTTTCGGGTCGAAAGCAATCCAATTAACTACCGAATCCCAATTATGCCCTTTAAGCAATTCCTTCATACTGCCGATATCGTTGATATCGAATTTGATATGTTTAGCCCCTTCGATCTTGACTTTGTTTTGTCCCCTGTTCAGCAGATAGAGTTCATAACCTTTTTGAATACAGAGTCTGCTTACGCTGGAGCTGATATTTCCTGTTCCGCCAATAAAAAGAATCTTCATTATTATGCCTCTTGTTTCGTTATTCCGTTCAAAGATAACGAGTAAAAATTGAAAACACTATTATTTTTTTTGATTATGTCGATCCTGCTTTTCACGCAGATTAAAATGCAGTTTCGGCGCGCATTCAGAATTTTCCGAAGAATAAAAAGACGCTACAACAGCCCCGAGCGGCTTGACGGCGATACCTTTCGTTTTTCCGTCGATCAATCTCTGCATTACCGGTCGAGAAATAACAAAATAATTTTTTTCGCCTTTACCTTCTTTAACTTCGTAGTCGATAATCATCTGAGTGTTAATCGCGCGGTCGATACTTTTACCTTCGAGAAAGTTATCGAGGGTTACGGTTTCGTCTTTCCAATCGGAAGCACCTCCCAAAATTTCCGAAATACGAACCATACCGAAATCCTTTTTGTAATCGGGCGAATTCTGGAGCGAATATGTAGTCAATTCGAGAAGCGCGGGACCGTCTGCAATTTTATTTTTGAATTTTTGCAAATCCCATTTAAGGATGATAAACTGACTTCCGCTAACAGTAAGCAGATTTACAAAATTTCCTTTTTCGTCTGCGCTTCCCCAGCGGTTGAAATTATAATCGGTATAAGTCAAATCAATTACTGCATCTTCCGAAACCGCCAAATGATATTCGAATTCCGAAATATCCGGAACGGGTGGATGATACGGAATCGGCTCGCCGATGTCTTCCCCCGCCTCGTTAATATTCACGACGTCAACTTTTATATAATCGATATCGACGCTGTACTTGTCCGGACCCCAATCCATCATTGCCATCTGCACGTAAACAGTATCCCCCGGACGAGCGTCGAAATTCTTTGTGGTCATGCTAATCGTATGCCAGCCGGATGTGTCGGGAATGTCGTACTCCATTAAGTGCGTGTGAAAGTCGGTTGTGCGTTGAGTATTGAAATGCAAATTTACTCTTTTGGGCGCGCTGCTCGCTCTTATTCTCGCTTCGACTCTTAGTTCACAGTTTTCTTTTTCGAGTAAAGATAAATCAAGTTCCTGAGACACAGCGCGCCTTATCAACGCCCACCAGATGCCTCTTTTATCTTTTGTAGCGTCTACATATAAAGTAGCGTATCCGTCTCTTTGCTTAAAATCGATATCGACAATTCCGTCGCCCGCAAAATATGTCCATCCATTTAATCCGGCAGGATCGTATTGAAGCCCGTCATTTTCGAAATTATCAATAAATTGCGCTTTCATGCAAACTAAATTCAACATAAAAATTATAATTAGAAATTTGTTCTTCATAATATTTGACACTATTATTTTGCAATAGCCTGAAATTATGTTTTTGATAAAAATTTATTTTTTTAATAATGCACGTCTGCCGCATAAATCCGCTCTATTATAAGAATAGGCAACTTATAACGATTTTAATTACAAATTAAGAATCAATATATATGCCAGAAGATACGATTCGCGGGAAAACTTATTTTAAGATATTAGCAAGATTACAAGATTACAAGATTACAAGATTAGCAAGATTACCAAATTACCAAGATTGCAAGATTGGCAAATTGGCAAATTCTTTTTTAGTCGTTAATTCTGGCGCGGGCGTGTTTTGAAGCGTTGAAGTTCGCAGCGCTGAAGTTCTACGTCCCTCGGAGAAAACTCATAAAATAAATTGGTCATTGCCTGTCAACTAATAAAAACTCCTAACCACTATTCCCTAATCCCTGATCCCTAATCCCTAATCCCCACCAACAAACATCGAACTCCATAACGAAGAACATTGAACTCCAAAATGAAGAACATAGAACCGTAAGTTCTCAACTATCTTCTTCGGGTTTGTTCTTTTCCAGTTTTTGCAATTTCTTTTTGTGAGAAATTATTTTTGCCTCCACATAAAAAACCAAATCTTCGGCAATATTAGTAGCGTGGTCTGCGAGGCGTTCGATATGTTTGGTCATAACGATCAGATGAGAGCATGGCTCGATCAGTTCCGGTTGGGCTTGCATTTTAGACACGAGGAATTTGAACGCCTGTTTATTGTATTTATCCACAATCTCGTCTTCTTTCATTACTGTTTCTGCCAGTTGACTGTCGTTATAGATAAAAGAATTGATTGCTTCTTTTAACATTTTACGGGCTTGTTTGCCCATCTCATTAATTTGAGCTTCTACGATTAACGGATAGTTATCGGCTGTTTTCTTGACACGTTTGGCTATGTTAACGGCAATGTCGCCGCATCGTTCGAGTTGATTGTTAATCATCATAGCCGAGATAATAAATCGGAGGTCGCCTGCAAAAGGCTGAAACAGCGCGAGTATATTTTCGCACTGAGCCTGGATTAAATTGTCATAGGCATCCACTTCGATATCCCGTGCCTTTACGCCCTTGCACAATTCGACTTTGCCGGTTTCGAGCGCTTCGATTACCCTTTCGACCTGTTCGTCAACAATCGAAGCCATTTTAATAAGGTTGTTTTTCAAACTATCTATTTCGGCGTTAAAATGTTCCTGCATAATCACTCCGTTTTATTAACCGAATCTACCGCTTATATAAGCTTCCGTTTTTTCATTTTCGGGAGCGGTAAATAATTTTTTTGTATCGTCAAATTCAATCAGTTCGCCCATATAGAAAAAAGCGGTTTCGTCGCTCACCCGGGCTGCCTGTTGCATGTTGTGCGTAACAATAACAATTGTATAATTTTTTTTCAACTCAAAAATCAGGTCTTCGATTTTAGTCGTGGAAATGGGATCAAGAGCGCTTGCAGGTTCGTCCATTAAAATTATCTCGGGTTCGACTGCAAGGGCGCGCGCGATGCAAAGCCTTTGCTGTTGACCGCCGCTGAGCGATAGTCCGCTCTTTTTCAAATCGTCTTTCACTTCTTCCCAGAGAGCCGCTTTTTTGAGACTGTTTTCCACAATCTCTTCGAGACGTTTTTTATCTCGTATGCCGTTTATTCTGGGACCGTAAGCCACGTTGTCGAATATCGACATCGGGAAGGGATTCGATTTCTGAAAAATCATTCCCACATTTTTTCTAAGCTCTACAATGTCCACCCTGTCCTTATAAATGTTCTTTCCGTTGATAATAACGTCGCCTTTGATTTTCACTCCGTCGATCAAATCGTTCATTCTGTTCAGACATCTTAAGAAAGTCGATTTGCCGCAGCCCGAAGGACCGATTAACGCCGTGACTTTTTTTTCTTTAATATTCATCGAAATTTCTTTTAAAGCCTGCGCTTTGCCGTAAAAAAGGTTCAGATTTTTTACTTCGATAATATTCATAATATCAGCCGAAACGTCCGGAAATATATTCTTCAGTTTGTTCATTAGAAGGATTAGTAAATATTTTTTTTGTATTGTCGAATTCGATCAGTCTGCCCATATAAAAGAAAGCCGTAAAGTCGCTTACGCGCGCTGCTTGCTGCATATTGTGTGTTACTATAACAATCGTGTATTCTTTTTTCAGTTCATAAATCAAGTCTTCTATTTTGGCGGTGGCAATCGGATCCAGAGCGCTTGTCGGCTCGTCCATTAAAATCACTTCGGGATTTAGAGCGATTGTTCGCGCGATACACAATCTTTGCTGCTGACCGCCCGATATGCTAGCGCCTGACCGGTTCAGATTATCTTTTACTTCATCCCATAAGCCGACTTTCTTTAGATTTTCCTCTGCAATTTCGTTCAATAATTTTTTATCGCGCATCCCGTTTAATTTCAGTCCGGCGACCACATTGTTCATAATCGACATAGTAGGAAACGGATTAGGCTTTTGAAAAACCATACCGACTCTCTTTCTTAGATCGACCGGATTGATATTCTTAATGTCTTCGCCGTCGAATAATATTTTTCCCGTATACTCGCCGCCAATTACTTCGTGCATTCTGTTCAAGCATCGAAGAAAAGTCGATTTGCCGCAGCCCGAAGGACCGATAATTGCGGTAACCCGATTTTTCGGTATATTAAGATTAACTTCAAAAAGCGCCTGCTTCTCGCCGAAATACGCCGACAAATCTTTTGTTGAAACGACCGCCTCTTCGTCGGTCACTGTGCTGCTTTCGTAAGTTATATTTGTAATTGGTATTCTGCTCACGGATCAATTCAGTTGGTTTTGTATTTTGAACAAGTAATTATTTTGAACGTTAAACTTAATAAAGAAATTAAAATAATTAAAACCAAAGCCGCAGTCCATGCCTGTGCATTCCAATCTTCAAAAGGCGCGCGGGCGTAGTCATAGATGTAAACCGTAAGCGAAGCAATCGGCTCAAATACATTAGTAGACCAGAATCTGTTGCCCAGCGCTGTAAATAAAAGCGGAGCGGTTTCGCCGGCGGCTCTCGACAAGCCGAGCAATACGCCCGTCGCTATTCCTTTCCATGCCGTTCTCAATATGATGAACAAAGATGTTTTCCATTTCGGAATTCCGAGTCCCAATCCGGCTTCTCTATAACTATGCGGCACCAACTTAATCATTTCTTCGGTTGTTCTGGTAATCGTAGGAATCATCAGAATTGCCAGAGCCACTCCGCCCGCCAGAGCCGAGAATTGTTTCATCGGTATAACCACGAGCGTATATGCAACAACTCCGACAACAATCGACGGCACGCCGCTGAGAACGTCCGTAAGAAATCTCAATAATTGTCCGAATTTATTTTTTCCGAACTCGGCAAGATAGACGCCCGACATGATACCGACGGGCAGACCGATAGCTCCGCCGATTCCAACCAAAATCAACGTGCCTACAATCGCATTTGCCATTCCGCCTCCGGATTCACCCACAGGCTTGGGCATTTCAATAAAAAACTCAAGGTTCAATCTGCTTATGCCTTTCGAAACCGTGTAGTAAAAAATTAAAAAGAGCGGCAGAATGGCGACTAATGCAGCAATAAAAGTCAATGAATTTACCGCAAAGTTTACGGCTTTACGGTATTTAAGTCTGCGTTTATATTTTTTTAATTCTGTTTCCATTGCTTTTCCAGACTCCATACTAATAATCGCGCGGCAATATTAATAATAATTGTAATTACGAATAAGATTAGCGCCAATTCGATTAACGCGCTCAGATAGAGCTCGGTAGTCGCTTCCGTGAATTCGTTTGCTATAATGCTCGCCATAGTATATCCGGGGTCGAACAGGGATTCAGAAATTATCGGTCGATTGCCGATTACCATAGTAACAGCCATCGTTTCGCCGATAGCCCTGCCGAGTCCGAGCATGATGGCTCCGAGAATTCCCGACTTGGAATTTTTCAATACAATTTTAACGGCTTCCCATTTGGTGGCTCCAAGAGCAAGAGCCGCTTCCTTTTGAACCGACGGCACTGATTTCATAATATCGCGCGATATCGAAGTAATAATCGGCAATACCATAATCGAAAGGATTACAGCCGCGGCGAGCATACCGAATCCGTACATCGGTCCGTCGAAAAAGGGCAGATATCCGAAATGTTCGTTTAGAAACGGTTCTACATCTTCACGCAGCCATGGAACCAGCACGAATATACCCCACAAACCATATACAATGCTCGGGACCCCGGCTAATAATTCTACCATAAAAGACAACGGTTTTTCGAGCCATCCGGGCGCCGATTCGGCTAAATAGATGGCGACTGCCAGGCTGAGCGGGACAGCCATCAGTAAAGCCAGAAACGATGAAACGAGCGTTCCGTAGATTGAAGGAAGCGCTCCGTAGATTTCTTCGACAGGGTCCCAAGTAGTCTCGGTAATAAAATCCCATCCGAATTTATCGATCGACAATTTCGAATTGACATACATCTCGTATCCCATCAATATAACCATCATGAAAACGACAATCGCAAAAATCAAAGTCAATTTTTCGTAGATGAAATCGCCAATATTGATCCGGGACGATTTAAAGGATTTTTTAACGGACTTCATTTTTTCCATAAAATTTTATTTTACCTTAATCGGTTTTCCGTTGACAGTCAACATATCGATTTTTTTCATGCACAATTTAACTACAGAAGGCGGCAGCGGCGCATAATAAAGGCTTTCCGCATACGATTCGCCTTTTGTCAAAGCCCACCTCAAAAATTTAACCAGCGCTTCCGCTTTCTTACTGTCTTTCATGTCCTTATAAATCAAAAGCCATGTAAAGCCCGAAATCGGATACGAGTCTTTACCGTCGGCGTTGGTAATCATTGCTCTCAGATCGTCCGGCATATCTTTGGCGGCTCCGTCGGATGCAGCGGAAACCGTTTTAAAATTCGCCTCGATAAAATTGCCGGCGCGATTTTTAATTGCGACGTGAGAAAGTTTATTCTTTACCGCATAAGCCAGTTCCACGTATCCGATGGCTCCTTTTGTTTGCTTGACCATGCCGGCGACGCCTTCGTTGCCTTTTCCTCCAAGTCCGATCGGCCAATTAACCGAAGTGTTGTATCCGACTTTCTTAGCCCATTCTTTGCTTACATTTGAAAGATAATGAGTAAAGATAAAAGTAGTTCCGCTGCCGTCGGAACGATGCACTACGATTATACTTCTGTTCGGAAGTTTAACTCCCGGATTCAGTTTTGCAATTCTTTTGTCGTTCCATTTATAAATTTTCCCGAGGAAAATATCTGCAATAGTTGGTCCGTCGAGCTTAATTTTTTCTTTTACTTCCGGCAAGTTGTAGCTGAGGACAACCGCGCCGAGAACTGTAGGGATATGAATCACATCGGTTCCCTGTTTGGCTTTTGCTTCTTTAAGCTGCTCGTCGCTCATCGGTCCGTCGCTGGCGCCGAAATCGACTGTTCCCTCGATTACCTGTTTAATACCGCCGCCGCTTCCGATCGATTGATAATTAATTTGAACGCCGGTTTGTTTATGAAATTCGTCGAACCATTTGGAATAGATAACGTACGGAAAAGTAGCGCCGGCGCCGTTGAGTTTAACCTGCGCCGGGAGATTTATCAATCCGGCGATCATAAACATCATTAAATAAATTATTTTTTTATACATCTTTTCTCCTGTTTTGTAAAAAATTAAAATTTCCAGTAAAACGAAATGCGCGGTACGATATCCGGGTCTCCGCTGCCGTAAGTAACAATTTCAATATTAGGCGCAAAATGAACCGATTTATCGGGCAGAAAATCCGCGGCTAAAAGAATTAATGAGTTTTCGTCTTTCGATAAATCTGAATTCGGTTCGAAATAATCGAATCGACAAACGAGTTTCAATTTTTCATTCAATCGAAAGTGGCTCCAAACCGATACGCCGTATGAATTCTGGTCCGAAAGAGGAGACGCAGTTGACTTATGGAAATTATTTTCGATTTTACGGTAGAACGATTCAATTCCCAGATTTAAATCTTTATACGAATAACCCGCAAAAACAGCCGATACTATACTGTTGTTCTTTTTGAATGAATTTGTAAATCCGTCCTCGATCAATCCGGATGAAGCGTAATCAAAGTACGCGGTAAATGTTAAATTTTTCGCAGGATTGAATTGCAGCATCGAATAATACCTTTTGAATTTGTCGCTTTCCAGCCCGCTTTTGGAATTGTTGCCAATCTTAAGCCAATATTTGATTTTGCCGTTTGACGTAAGATTCCCTTTAAGGTCGAGTCCCATGTCCCTGCTCGATACGATTTTGTTGTAATCGAGAATCGTTTTTTCGAGAAATCGATAGCCCCACGCTTCTTCCGAAATACTGAACGCCGGCGTAGGCGACAAACCGACTATCACATCCGAGCCTTCGAAAATATCGTTCCACTTTAACCACGCATCTTTAACAATAGTATTGAAATTCGAACTCTGCCAGCTCGATTCGAGACGGAATCGCGTACTGAACTTTTCTGATATCTTAAAATCGGTAGTAAAATAGATTCTCCTGAATTGAAATCCGTTAATGTCGTTTTTCCCGTTGTCATTTTGTTGAACGTTGTAAAAATAATCTCCAAAAACGAGTCCGCTTAATTTTGGAAGGTTTTGAGCTGATATTTGAAATGAAATAATCAAAAAGAACGTAATTATTGGCAAAACAATTTTCTTGCTCACTTCTCTCCTCTCTCTCCGGTTTGTAAAAAAATGAGTTACACAATTATAAGAATTAAAAAAATCCGCAGTGTTAAGAAATTGTTAAATCATTTAATACGCTTTTTTGCCCGAACTTATTTGAAGACGAATGGATTTGCAGGAACAGTTTAACTGTTTTTTAATTTCGCTCAATTAATTCGATAACCTGTCAGTTTCTGTATTCTAAGCGTTTTGCCTTTTTCCGGCGTTTCCGCTATTAATTGTACAAGTCCTATTCCGACAGAATAATAATAGTCGGCATACCAGCTCACGCCGTTCCCGGTTCGTATAACTATGCATATATATTGATTGTCTTTTAATTGAACCGTATCGGCAGTTGAGAGACATGTATAAACTTCCGCATAATCCCCGTGGTCAACTCTCCAGCTTTCGCCTTTTTCGACAGGATATTTTACGACATGAGATTTAATAAATTTTCCCTCGCTAATTTCCTGCCAGTTATAGAGTCCGTCTTCTTCATACGAATAATAGAAATATCTTTCCGCGGGATTTATTCCTTCCGTTGTTTCCTTCACTATAAATACTTCTACGTTATTACCAGCTGTCCTTATTTTTGTTTTGCCGGTAACTTCCACTTTAACCTTTCGAGACTCCGCAACGCTGTCGTTTTGAATTATATCATATTGATATTCCCATTTATTGCCTACCGCCAAAGGAAATATTTGCTGCGATTTGTCAATAAAAAGATTTGACTCCGTTGTATCGCAGGATATTCCCGCCAACATCAAAGAAAGTAAGATAATTCTTTTTTTTGCGGACTTAATTTTTTTGATAAAACAATTGCAATTCTTCATTACGATAATTGTCATTTTTCGTACGTCAATTTATCTTCAACGCAGCAGTATCATTTTTTTGGTTTCAATAAAGTCGTTTATTTTCATTTGACAAAAGTAAACTCCGGACGGTAAATCCGATGCAACAAAATCGAAAGTATAACGACCGACAGACTTAAATTCATTTACCGGCGCGCTTATTACTCTGCCGAGGATGTCGTACACAATTATCCGCACTACACCCGGTTTATAAACCGCATACGATATGCGGGTATGCGGATTAAACGGATTCGGATAGTTCTGTTCTAGCGAATAGTCTTTTACGGGAAGCGGATCTTCCCCGACGCTAACATACCCTTCGCCGTCGATATAAATCGTATACACCGGATAATTCAGGGCATTGCTTAAGAAGTATAATGTATCGGAAAAATTTTGAAACGGCGAAGAGCCTTCGCAAATTGGACACAGGTCAGGCATGTAAAAAATCAGTTTGATCGAATCCCCCGGCGAGATAATAATGTCTTCAAAAATTTTATCAAATCCGAGATAAAATAAATAAGATGTATCTCCCGAATAAATATCTACCGGATATCCGTAGATTTTATTTGAGTAGATACTGTCGATAATCAGATCCGATGCCCCGGTATTGTATAAAAACAAACTGTCGTAAATATCGCTGAACGCTCCGTCCCCCGAAATATGAAGGGAATCTTTGCTGAATTCAATACTCTGCGAAAAAGTTACATTTTGCAGGATAATCAGAAACACCGTAAAGAAAAAGTGTTTTTTCATTTTTTTATTTATCACATTTTTTTACGCTCATCTAAAAAGCTCGTTAAGCCCTACAAACGGATTTTGCCCTTTTGAAAATATTTGATAGTGAAAATAACGGTAACAAAAAATAATGTCAATTAAAAATATTA